>DAIDKG010000202.1 GCA_027450125.1 Bordetella sp.
GAGGCTCGCGAGCGCAGCTCGCGGACGAGCTTGAACAGCAGTGCGACCTCCTCCTTGGCGAGTACGGACGTCGGCTCGTCGAGCAGGATCACCAAGTGGCCGTCGACACGCTCCTCCAGCGTCAGAACCTTGGCGAGCTCGACCATCTGGCGCTGCGCGAACGACAGATGGCGAGTGGTCTCGTACGGGTCCACGTCCAGGTGCACCTTGGCGAGCTGGTGGCGCGCGGCCTCGGCCATCTTTTTCCAGCGGATCACGCCGAAGGAGACGAACTGCTGCTCGAAGCCGAGGAAGATGTTTTCCATCACTGACAGGTTCGGGATCAGCGATTGCTCCTGGAACACCATGCCGATACCGTGCCGCATCGCCTCGCGCGGGCTTCCGAACCGGGTGGGCCGATCGTTGATCAGCACCTCGCCGTCGTCGTGCTGGTATGCGCCGTAGATCACCTTCATCAGCGTCGACGTACCGGCTCCGTTCTCGCCAACCAGACCGACAATCTCCCCGCTTTCGACGCGGAAGTCGATGCCCTTGAGTGCGCGCACGCCAGTGAACGTCTTTTCGACCTTGCGAAATTCGAGCATCGTCGCCTCACTTCACCAGCCCGGCGTGGCGTCGGCTGGTCGAAAGCACGACCGCCAGGATCACCAGCATGCCGAGCACGCCGTTCTGCAGGTAGTTGGGCAGGCCGACGACGACCATGCCGTTGTTGATCACGTTAACAATCAGAACGCCGACCACGGTGTTCCAGACCCCACCGTTGCCGCCCATCAGCGAGGTGCCGCCAACCACCACCGAGGTGATCGACACGAACATGTAGTTCGCGCCGGTGAGCGATTCCGCCATGCCGTTGCGCGCCACCGCGAAGATTGCGCCGATCGCGTAGAAGACGCCCGCGAGCACGAAGCCGAGCACGCGAACGCGCTTGACATTCAGGCCCGAGGCGTGGGCCAGGTCCTCGCCGCCGCCGACCGCGTAGAAGTTGCGGCCCAGCGTCGTGTTGCGCTGGATGAACCAGGCAGCCAGCACGATGACGAAGGCGACGTAGAACATCAGCGGGAAGTCGAAGATGCGCACGAACACCAGTGCGCGGAATACGTCGTCGTGGACGCGCACAATGTCCCCGCCCGTCAACACGACGGACAGACCCATGCCGACGAAGCCGATGGCGAGGCTAGCCATGAAGCTCGGAATCTTCAGCTTCACGTGCATGAGGCCGTTGACCAGGCCGATGGCCGCGCCCGCCGCGATCGCGATCACGATGGCCACCCACCCCCAACCGAGCAAGCTGCTCCCCAGAGCATTAAATCCCTGAGCGAAAAGCACCGCGGTGGTCGAGATCGTGCCTTCCATCGAGAGGTCGATCGACCCCATGATGATGATGAAGGTGGCGCCGATCGCCACCATCAGCGCCGGGGCGGCGGCCATGCTGATGCGCGCGAAGTTATCCAGGTCCAGGAACCGCGGGTTGGCCGCCGAGAAGGCGAGCACCAGCGCGACGAGCACAAGTGACGGCGCCCAGCGGCTGAAGCGCTCGCCCAGGGTCAGTTGGACGGCGTGTGAGGAGGTGCTGACGGCCCGGCCGACGGGGCCGAGCGGCGTTACGCCAGGGGTGTGCTGCATATTGATCACCCTGGATGCCCGTCAGGCCGTCTTGTACTTGATGCCGCCGGGACTCGGGCCCCAGAAGTCGTTCCAGTCGTATTTCGGCGTCGAATTGATGTACTTCGCCTTGAACGCGGCGGCGTCCTTCTGCGTCACCAGGATAGTCGGGCCGTAGAACTCGCGGTGGTCCTTCGGCTCCTTGCTCGGCGTGAACGACCCGATCGCGGCATGGTAGGCGAGCGATGCGGTGATACCGCCAGCCCAGAACGGGTTCGTGGAGCAGGTGGCCAGCAACTCACCCTTGATCACCATGTCGATAGCCTCGGGGGTGCCGTCGTAGGCTACAACCGGCAGCTTGCGGCCTTCGACCTTGAGCGCCTCGAGCACGCCGTAGGCCATCGAGTCGTTGGCGCAAAACACGCCGGTGATCTTCTTGCCGAAGCGCGTCAGGAAGCCCTCCATCACCTGGCTCGCCTTCTGCGTCGACCAGTTGGCCGGCTGGTAGTCGAGCAATTCGATGTGCGGGAAGTCCTTGAGCGCCTTCATCAGGCCGTTGCGGCGCTCGATTGCCGGATTATTCGACGGGATGCCCCCGACGCCGACGATAGCGCCCTTGCCGCCCATCGCATTGAAGAGGATGCGCGCGGTCTGCTCGGCGGGACCCTCATCGTTCCAGGTCATGTGCGACACCCAGTTGTCGCCGAAGTCCCAGGGGTGCAGGTTGTCTTCCTTGTTCCAGATCGTCGAGATGTGGCTGCCTGCCTTCTGCACCGACTCGACCACAGGGCGGCAGTTCGGGGCGTCGTTCGGGTCGCAGGCGATGGCCACCTTGCCGCCGGTCTTCGACAGCAGCGCCTGAATGTCGGCCAGCGACTTCTCCGAACTGCCGTAGTTCAGAAGGTTGATCAGTTCGCTCTTCTTGCGCCCGATGCTTTCCATGAAGGCCTCGCCGCCCGAGGCGACCCCATGCCAATAGGGATTGTTGCGGTCCCGGTAGCTCCACGCAACCGGCAGCTTCTCCTGCGCGAAGGCCGGCAGCCCCAGGGTGGCCGTACCTACGCCGACGAGGCCGTAGGCGCTGGCTAGCAGGAAGTCGCGGCGCCGGGCCGTTTCCCGTTCGATGAAGGACTTGATGAAGGACATGTTTGCTCCAGTGGTGGGAACTCCCCCATCGCTGCGGGGGTGGACGTCGCATCGCCCGTCTCGGACTACAACGTAACTCTCTAGTTATTTATCGTAGGGGTCAATGAGTCGATTTACTACAGGGTTTGCCCGTAAGGCGGCCCTGGCAGCCGCCCGGCGTTCAGGCGGTCGGAACCGGGGCGTCCTCGCGCAGCAGCCGGCGGCGCTTGAGCTCCGCCCAGAACTCGAGCGGAATCGGATGGTTGAACCAGGCGAGGTTCTGCCGCAGCTGCGCCGCGGTACGCGTGCCAGCAATGAACGACGGCACCGCCGGATGCGCGACGACGAACTGCAGCGCCGCGGCGGCCAGCGGAACGCGGTACTCGGCGCAGACCGCCTCGATCTTCGCGACCTTGTCCAGTACCGCCTGTGGCGCGGGCGCGTAGTTGTACTTCGCCCCCGGCTTCGCGCCTGTGGCGAGTATGCCGGAATTGAACCCGCCGCCCACCACCACCGCCGCGCCCCGCTGCTCGCACAGTGGTAGGAATTCGTCGAGTGCGTCCTGCTCGAGGAGCGTGTAGCGCCCGGCGAGCAGAAAGCAGTCGAAGTCGCGCCGCTTCAACGCCTCGTGGCAGACCTGCCATTCGTTCACGCCAACGCCGATCGCCTTCACCACCTTTTGTTCGCGCAGCTTCTCGAGCGCGCGCCAGCAGCCGTCCATCGCCTGCTCGAACACCGCGGGCTGATCGTCGCCCCAGGTGAAGCGGTCGGTGTCGTGGATGAAGCAGATGTCCAAGCGCTCTAGCCCCAGGCGCTGCAGCGAGTCTTCGAACGATCGCATCGTGCCGTCGTAGCTGTAGTCGAAGCGCATCACGAACGGAGCGGCGTCGGCCCATGGCGCAAAGTCGATGCTCGCGCGCGGCGCAGGCGTCAGAACCCGGCCCACCTTCGACGAAAGCACGTACTCGTCG
>DAIDKG010000203.1 GCA_027450125.1 Bordetella sp.
GCCGAATGCCTCGCGCAGATCGGATGTCTTTTCGACCATGGTCTTGGCCGGCTTGAAGACCTTCTGCGCCTGTTCGGCGGTCGTGGCCCCGATGATGACCTGGGGCCCCACCTCGCCTTCGCAGCAAAGGCAATACAGTGCCACGCCGGCCGTCAGAGTGCTCTTTGCACCCTTGCGGGCCATCTCGATGTAGACCGAGGAGAACCGCCGCATCCCGTCGGTCCGCCGGCGCCATCCGAAGATGACCACCAGCATGAATATCTGCACCGGCTCCAGCGTGATCGAGGGCGTGTCCCACGCCCCTTCGACGTGCGGCAGTTTCTCGATGAAGTCGCACACGTCAGCGCCGTGCCAGTCCGAGAACCGGTAATCCCAGCCCTTTTCCGCCCGCTTCAGATCGTCCAGGTGGCGTTTAGCCGCCAGTCGGACCCATTTGCAGTGACCGCGGCCCTTGGTGTCTTTGGCGGCCTTTTGAGCATAGGCGTTGGCGATCGCGACGTAGTCCCGAGCGCCGTCTCCCATGCCTGTTCCGCCTGTCAGCCTGCCGCGCGCACCCCGTTCCGGCTAAATCGGTTGCCGGTATCCTTGGAGTTTACCGCCGGCACGCGTTGCGCCGCCGGCGTATCGAAAAACTCCGCCGCCCAGTGGCGATGCGCGTTGACCATCGCCATGGTTGCCGTATTGGCCTTCCAGGCTTTCGCGAGCGCCGCCTCGAGCTCGCAGTATTGCCGCAGTGAATCTTCGAAACCCTGCACTTTCTGTCCGCGCTGCCGGTAGCGATCGACCTTGCCCGGCCACAACTTCCGCGCCGCCGGCGTCATGCCGCCAGGTGGCACAATCGCCTCCGGATCTGGCCGGCTCGCGTGATCTGCAAAGAGCGTGACGACCTCGCGAGATGGTCGAGTTTCACCAGCAGCCTTTTGCTGTTCCGGAGATCGGCCCTTCGGCCCGCGCTTCATCGTTGGGATTTCCTGAAATTTTAATTCGTCCGTGCGAAACTTTGTCGGGAACGCGGTCCACAGGGGCAATCCCCGTCACGGCCGAGACCCCCTACCCCTCCCTCGGTCGACCGACCGCCCCGCGGTGCCCTCCAGCGACCTGCTGGGCCGTGTGGGCGTTGTGGCACGGCGCGCAGGCGCTTCGCAGGTTCGTGGGGTCGAGGCGGCGATCTGGATGGTCAGCAATTGGCTGTCTGTGGTCGACCACCGTCGCGGCGGTGACGCGGCCTTGTTTCTCGCACCAGACACAGAGGGGATGCTGCCTCAGATGGGCGAGGCGAAGCCGTTGCCAGTCTCGATCGTAGCCGCGCGATGCGGCAGATCCGCGCCAGCGGTCGGTCTGCGATTTCGCCGGCTGCTTTCCTCCGAAAGGAGGCGGCCGCCGAGCCATCAACCCATCCAGTATTGGTCGCCGATGGACGCCGCATCGGCAGGCGGCGTCACATACGACAGGCGCATTCCCTCCTGAAGGACTATTGGGCCGGCGGGGGACTTTCGGAAAAACTCCGCCAGCTCAAGACGGATACGCTCGCGGACCTCCGGAGAGAGAGGCCGATCGACGGTCAGGCAAAGGATCGGCTTCGTGACCGGCGGGATGTCGCAGATGAAGATCTGATCGTCGGTCATGGAAACATCCTGGCTGGCAAACCGTTAGATCGATGCGAGACTACGGGTCATACCGGGCAAACTCCGGACGCGTGGCGAGCAAGAAACGCGATCCGCTCCTCGATCCGTGTACAGGTCTGCGCCCATTCAACGACAATCAGTCTCGCGATGGCATGACGGTCCAGGACGTTGTTGGGATGCAAGGCATAGATGTCGACGGCGGCAGCCAGGGTCAGGGCGTGTCGCATCGCCGGTCCGCTTCCGTCGAAATCGATCCCGACCCAGATATTCTTGGAAGCGGCGAACCGCATATGCCCCCGGAGATCGGCTTCGCTCGGCAGTTTGAATTTCCGGCGATTCATCAGACCGATGCCAGATCGAGCGGCACCTGCGTCTTGGCTTTGTCGCCGGCCTTGGAATATAGCCGCAGGTACCGCTTCGAGCGCACGATCCGCGTGGCGTTGCCGATCGCGTCCATTGCCTTTCTCCAGTCCTCGTCGTCGATGCTCATGCGACGTAGGGCCAGAATACGGCCGACGTTCAGCTTGCCCTTCTTATCGACATCGAACGCGTCGTTGACGATCGCCTGGAGCTCGATGCTGGCGCCTTTGCTCCACCGATGGATGCAGGCGTCGATCAGTTGTTTCGCGACCTGGAGCTCCGGCCCGAGATCGAGCTGATCGCCGATGGACACCTG
>DAIDKG010000204.1 GCA_027450125.1 Bordetella sp.
ACGGTCCAGGTACCGCCGCCCACCACGCCCAGGCCAACCAGGCCCACTTTCATCGGGCCCATCGCCTCGACCTGGGCATCATGCTTGCTCGGGTTCGTCATTTCAGCAGGCCGTCCTTGCGGAACATTTCCTTGATGCCGCGAACCGCCTGGCGGGTGCGCTGCTCGTTTTCGATCAGGGCGAAACGTACGTATTCGTCGCCGTAGTCGCCGAAACCGATGCCGGGCGAGACCGCCACCTTGGCGTCGGCCAGCACACGCTTGGCGAACTCCAGCGAGCCCAGCTCCCGGTAAGGCTCGGGGATGCGCGCCCAGATATACATCGATGCCTTGGGAATGTCGACGTTCCAGCCGGCTTCGAGCAGGCCCTTGGCCAGCACGTCGCGACGGCTCTGGTATTGCGCCACGATCTCGCTGACGCACTCCTGCGGACCGTCCAGTGCGGCGATCGAGGCCACCTGGATGGGCGTGAAGGTGCCGTAGTCGTGATAGCTCTTGATGCGTGCCAGTGCGCCGACCAGTTCGCGATTGCCCACCATATAGCCTATGCGCCAGCCGGCCATGTTGTAGCTCTTGCTCATGGTGAAAAACTCGACGGCCACGTCGCGTGCGCCCGGCACCTGCATGATGGACGGCGCCACATAGCCGTCGAAACAGATATCGGCGTAGGCCAGATCGTGCACCACCAGGATGTCGTGCTCCTTGGCCAGCGCGACCACGCGCTCGAAGAAGGACAGGTCCACGCACTGCGCCGTCGGATTGCTCGGAAATCCCAGGATCATCATCTTGGGCTTGGGGATCGACTCGCGCACCGCGCGCTCGAGTTCATCGAAGAAATCCACGCCCGGGGTCATGCGCACCGAGCGGATGTTGGCGCCCGCGATCACCGCGCCGTAGATATGTATCGGATAACTGGGGTTGGGCACCAGAACCGTGTCGCCGCGGTCCAGCGTGGCCAGCATCAAGTGGGCCAGCCCCTCCTTGGACCCGATCGTGACAATGGCCTCGGAGTCCGGATCGAACTCGACGGCATAGCGGCGCTGATACCAGTCGCAGATGGCCTTGCGCAGGCGCGGAATGCCCTTGGACACCGAGTAGCCGTGCGTGGTGGGTCGCAGCGTGGCCTCGACCATCTTGTCGACGATATGCTGGGGTGTGGCGCCGTCGGGATTGCCCATGGACATGTCGATGATGTCCTCGCCGCGCCGCCGCGCGGCCATCTTGAGTTCGGCCGTGATGTTGAACACATAAGGCGGCAGGCGCTCGATGCGGGTGAACTGGCGCGCGGGCTTTTCCGCATTTTTGTCAACGGCACTCACGGCGGGCATTCCTTAGATGGAGATAAGCTGGGAAACTTTGTAATCTAGCAGCAACGTCGCAGTGCAGCAAATGAAGCGCATCCGTCCCTCACCCTGTAGGCGCCATGCAACAATGCCGCCACCACGATGCGCTATGATCGAATCGCCCAGCCTGCATTTCACCGAAGCTGCGAATATTGAAACTACATACCGATCCTGCGACGACGCTGAACACCGTCACCGCTTACGGCCCCGAGTACATCGAGGTCAACCAGGTCCGCTTTTCCCATGCAGTCGCGTTCGGTCCGGAAGGCGCTGTCACCGAGTGGCCTGTAACATCCCCGGACGACATCACCAGCGCCCATCTCGAGCAGGCCGCAGGCCTATCCCGGGTGTCGCGCGACCCCCTGGCCTTCCTCGACGACCCTGAGCCTGCCGCCGCGGGCGGCCTGGCCCTGGTCCGGTCGCCCGACACGCCCGAGGTGCTGCTTGTCGGCACGGGCGCGCGGCAGAAAATGCTCTCCCCGGCCATCCTGCGTCCGCTGCTGGCCGCCGGTGTCGGCATCGAGGTCATGGACACCCAGGCCGCCGCGCGCACTTACAACATTCTCATGGCCGAAGGCCGCCGCGTCGTCGTGGCGCTTTTGCCCACCAATAAATCCATGCCAGGAGCAAGCGACTGATGTCCGCGATCATCGGCAAACCCGCCCCTCAATTCGTCGCCGAAAGCACCATCGGCACCATCGACCTGTCGCAGTGCCGCGGCCGCGCCGTCGTGCTGTACTTCTACCCCAAGGACAATACGCCCGGCTGCACCGCCGAAGGCCAGGACTTCCGCGACCTGCACGACCAATTCCTCGCAGCCAGCACCGTGGTCGTGGGCGTCTCGCGCGATTCGCTCAAGTCGCACGCCAATTTCTGCGAAAAATACAGCCTGCCCTTTCCTTTGATCTCCGATCCCGACGAAACGCTCTGCAATCTATACGGAGTCATCAAGCAAAAGACCATGTACGGCAAGCAAGTGCGCGGCATCGAGCGCAGCACCTTCCTGATCGACGCCCACGGCCTGCTGGTGCAGGCCTGGCGCGGCCTGAAGGTGCCCGGCCATGCCAGCGAAGTCCTGCAGGCCGCCGTCAGCATAGGCTGACGCCCGCGCGACCCGCGTCGACCAGCCACCGCGTTCGTATCCGGGCCGGTTCCGGCCCACACAGGAGAGTCCAGCGTATGCCGCTTCCCAAGATGCCCACCCGTCCCGCAGCCATTCTGACTTTCCCCAAGGGCGAATCCGCGCCCGCCGCAAGTACCGCGCCGCGCGCCGGCCGACCCTCGGCCAGGCCTGCCGATCTTGAGCCGCACCACCAACCCGAGCTGGACGGCATGCAGGCCGAGGTGCTTCCCATGGCCCAGGCCGCCGCACCTGCGGTGGTGCAAGCGGAAGCCCCACGCGCTAGGCCAGCGCCTGCTGCGGCACGCCGGACCAAGGCCAAGACCCAGCCGGCCGTGCGCAAGCTTTTCGTGCTCGACACCAACGTGCTGCTGCACGACCCGACCTCGATCTTCCGTTTCGAAGAGCACGACATCTTCCTGCCCATGATGACGCTGGAAGAACTCGATCACCAGAAAAAGGGCATGTCGGAAGTGGCGCGCAACGCCCGCCAGGTCAGCCGCTCGCTCGACTCGCTGGTGCAAAGCGCAACCAATCTGAACGAAGGCCTGGACCTGGCCGCGCTGGGCAACAAGGACGCCACCGGTCGCCTGCTGTTCCAGACCACGGCCATCCACAGCACGCTGCCCTCGGACCTGCCCATGGGCAAGGCCGACAACCAGATCCTGGGCGTGGTGCGGGCACTGCAGGAAAAATACCCGCAGCGCGAAGTGGTGCTGGTGTCCAAGGATATCAACATGCGCCTGAAGGCCCGCGCGCTGGGCTTGCAGGCCGAGGACTACTACAACGACCACGTCCTCGAAGACACCGACCTGATGTATGCGGGCATGATGCAATTGCCCGAAGACTTCTGGAACCGCCACGGTAAGGACGTCGAGTCCTGGCAGCAAGGCGGCACCACGTTCTACCGCATCAAGGGCCCGCTGTGCGCCCAGTTCGTGGTCAACCAGTTCGTCTACTTCGAAGGCCAGATGCCCTTGTACGCGCAGGTGCGCGAGGTCAGCGGCAAGACCGCCGTGCTGGCCACGCTGCGCGACTACACGCACGGCAAGAACAATGTCTGGGGCATCACCGCGCGCAATCGCGAGCAGAATTTCGCGCTCAACCTGCTGATGAATCCCGACGTCGACTTCATCTCGCTGCTGGGCCAGGCCGGCACGGGCAAGACGCTGCTGGCGCTGGCCGCCGGCATCACGCAAGTGTTGGAAACCAAGCGCTACACCGAAATCATCATGACCCGCGTCACGGTGCCGGTGGGCGAGGACATCGGTTTCCTCCCCGGAACCGAGGAGGAAAAGATGCTGCCCTGGATGGGCGCGCTCGAGGACAACCTCGACGTACTCAATATGGGCGAGGGCGAAGGCAACGGCGACTGGGGCCGTGCGGCCACCATGGACCTGATCCGTTCGCGCATCAAGGTCAAGTCGCTGAATTTCATGCGCGGGCGTACCTTCCTGAACAAGTACCTGATCATCGACGAGGCGCAGAACCTCACGCCCAAACAG
>DAIDKG010000205.1 GCA_027450125.1 Bordetella sp.
TGTCGGTCGCCAGCGGATTGCGCCAGGACACGATGAAGACGGTATGGCCCTGCTCGACTGCATAGCGCACGAAGGAATTTTCAGGCTGAAGGTCGAGGATGTAGAACTTGTTGATGTTGGGCGGGATGATCACCAGCGGCCGCTGGTGCACGGTGTCGGTCTGCGGGGCGTACTGGATGAGCTGCATCAGGCGGTTCTCGTACACCACCTGGCCTGGCGTGCACGCCAGGTTGCGGCCCACCTCGAACTGCGACTCGTCGGTCTGGCTTATGCGCCCTTTCTTCAGGTCGTGCAGCAGGTTGGCCAACCCCATGGAGAGCGTCCTGCCGGCGCTTTCGACGATGGATTGCTGGGCCTCCGGATTGAAGGCCAGGAAATTGGCAGGCGAAAGCGCGTCGACCCATTGCATCGCCGAAAAGCGCAGGCGCTCGCGCAGCGAATCGCTGATCTGCGCCGCATCGACCATGCGGTTCATGATCTGGGACAGCAGCAGGTAGGCGTGGGCCAGCAGCACATGCTGTCCGTTGGAGGCCCAGGCCGCGCCGGAAAATCGCCTGTCTTTGGGGGGGGCCAGGGCGCCGCGCTCGGCCTCTCTGCAAAGACGTTGCCATTCACGCGAGAAATCGGCCTGGATCTGCGCCAGGACTTCCGGGGCTACGCTGATTGCGCCCGGCATTGCGCCATATTGAGGATTACCCACACCACACCAGCCTGACTATTGTTTTATTAAGTACTTCGAGTCGATGTTGCTGGCCCCGCGCACGGCTGTCAAGTCAGGGTATACGGAAAGATGCCGATGCGCGGCAAAACGGCTTGCCTGCTGGATGTCAGCGGGCTTCCAGCCAGGCCAGAAGCGCCATCCGGCCAGTGATGCGATCGCGGCGGTACGAAAAAAAGCGGTCTGCGTCGCTCACTGTGCACAGGCCGCTCAGGGCCGGCTGCGCCACCCCTGCGCGCTGCAGGCGCAGGCGCGCCAGGGCCGGCAAGTCGGCCAGCCATTTCCCGGGCCGCTCGGGCCGCGGCGAGAACAGCGCCAGAGCGTCGGGGCCATCGGGCGCAAAAGCCTGCAGCACGTCCTCGCCCACCTCGAACGCCGCGGGACCGATGCCCGGGCCGACCCAGGCACGCCAGCCGTGCGCTGCGGGCTGCTTGGCCCGCATGGCGCGCAGCGTGTTCTCGATCACGCCGCCCGCCAGGCCGCGCCACCCCGCGTGCGCCACGCCCAGAACGCTGCCGTGCGCGTCGCTCATGACCACGGGCAGACAGTCGGCCACCATGATCGCCAGCACCCGGCCGGGCCGGATCGTCACACTGGCATCGGCCGGCGGCTCGACGGGTTCGGACGGCGCATCGGCATCCACCACGCCGGCGCCATGCACCTGCCGCAGCCACAGCGGCTCGCCCGGCACCGCCGCGCGCACGCGGCGGCGGTTCTCGGCCACCGCTTCGGGGCGGTCGTCGGCGCGCAGGCCCAGATTGAGCGTGTCGTGCGGCGCGGCGCCCACGCCGCCGGCGCGCGTGGTGCAGAAATAGCTCACGCCGGGCCAATCGGCGCCCGTCACGACCGGCAGGCCGCCGATTTGCTTTTCAGCACTCATGAATTCCATCGTATGGCTTCCTGTACGGCGAGCATATCGTCCGGCAGGGGCGACTGGAAGGCCAGAGGCACCCCGCCGGCGGGATCGTCAAAACGCAAGGCCCGCGCGTGCAGCATCTGTCGCGCGGCGCCGGCCAGGCCGCGGCCGCCGTACAGAACGTCGCCCAGCAGAGGATGCCCGAGACTGGCCATGTGCACGCGAATCTGATGCGTGCGGCCCGTTTCCAGGCGGCAGGCCACCTGCGTGACCGGCGCGTCCGCGGCGTGCGCGCCTGCGCCCGGCGCGACGCCCTGGCGCTCGGCCCGGTAATGCGTAATGGCGGGCTTGGGCGCGATGGGACGCTCCACGCTCATGCGCACCGGCACCCGCGCATCGCGACCCAACGGCCGATCGATCGTGCCGCCGGCGCCCAGGCGCCCATGAACCAGCGCGAGATACTCCCGTCCCACCGTACGGGCCTGCAACTGCCGCACCAGGTGCGTCTGCGCGGTCTCGTGGCGCGCCACCACCATCAGGCCCGAGGTGTCTTTGTCGAGCCGGTGCACGATGCCAGCGCGCGGCAGCGCCGCGA
>DAIDKG010000206.1 GCA_027450125.1 Bordetella sp.
AGCCGAGCACGCTGAAGAGCAGCGTGGCCAGGGCATAGCGCTGCCAGCTCATCTAGGCCTGAAGGTCCACGCCCGCGATGCGGTAGATCGCGCGTTCGATGGGGCGGCCCCAGGCGGTGAGCCGGTATCGGCCGTTTTCCATGCACTCGCGGATATAGCGGCCCAGGAAAGGCGAAATGGCCAGCAATATCGCGAGGTATACCGCCAGCAGTGCGATGTAGCGGGTATCCATCAGAATTTCTCCGGCTTGAACAGGGCGATGAGCAGGTAAACCATCAGCAGCGCGGCCAGGCCGCCGCTGATCCAGTAGATGAGGTTCATGGCCGCTCTCCTTGCGAGAGGGCCGAGCAGAAGACGGTCAGGCCCCAGATCGAGCCGGCCAGCGCGCCGAAAATGGCGAAATACAGCAGGTCCATGTTTTTCTCCCCAGGGGCATGCAGCCCCTTGTGCAGGTCCGTTGCGGCATGAGTGGCCGCAGGTGTGCGCAGATTAGGCAGGCGGGGATAAAAACGGAGTAAAGCTTGCGTGGGCGGGCATAAAAAGCGCGTAAAAAGCGCGTACAGGCACCGGAGTGCGGGAGTACTTGGCTTTTTGCCCTAAAATGGTGCGTTCTTCAGGTAAATCGGCTTAGATCGGGCGCAAGAATGCATCAAACTAGGGCATTCCCCTAGTGTCATAAGCTCATGACCGGTGCAGAATTCCGTTCGTAGCAGGTGAGGAGACACAAACAGCCCAAAGGGCACGCCGGCAAGTACCGGTCAGTAAATTCACAATAAAAATAAAGCAATATCAAAAAAAGCAAGAAAAGCGCGACGGCCGGCACGACAACGTGTCGGCCGTTTTCGCATCCGGATTTCGCGTACGGGAGCGCCGCGGGGCGCATGAACGCCATGCAGGATCACCACAGCTCGCAGCCTTCCGGTCCGGGCGGTCCGTATCGGACGCACGCCGCCCAGGCCTATTGGCGCCGCAATGTGCGGCGTATCGCAGTCCTGCTGGCCGTCTGGCTGCTTCTGACCATTGCGCCGGCCCTTTTCACGAGCTGGCTCGCCTTCGACTTCATCGGCTGGCCGTTCCCGTTCTGGCTGGCCGCCTACGGCGCGCCGCTGGCGTACCTGATCATTGTCGCTGCCTATGCCTGGCTCATGGGGCGCGCCGACCGCGCCGGACGGAGAGACTGATGCCGTCCGAGCGGAACGCCGACCCGTTCAGCCAGCGGCTGCGGCGCGTCTACACGCTGTACACGGCGGGCTTCTGCCTGCTGGTGCTGGTGCTGGCGCTCGCCGAGATGGCCGGGCTGGCGCGCGCCTGGATAGGCTATGTCTTTCTGTTCGTCACGGTCAGCCTGTATGCCGGTATCGGCATCCTGTGCCGCACATCCGATCCGGTCGAATATTATGTGGCGGGCCGGCGCGTGCCGGCTTTCTACAACGGCATGGCCACGGCGGCCGACTGGATGTCGGTGGCTTCCTTCATCGGCGTGGCTGGCACGCTCTATCTCACCGGCTACGGCGGCCTGGCCTATGTGCTGGGCTGGACGGGCGGCTATGTGCTGGTGGCGCTGCTGCTGGCGCCCTATCTGCGCAAGTTCGGCCAATACACCATCCCCGATTTTCTGGGCGCTCGCTACGGCGGCAACGTGCCGCGGCTGGCGGGCGTGGCGTGCGCGGTGCTGCGCTCTTTCACCTATCTGGTGGCGCAGATCTATGGCGTGGGCATCATCACCACGCGGCTTACGGGCATTCCCTTCGAGCTGGGGATCTTCGTGGCGCTGGGCGGCATGCTGGTCTGCTCGTTCCTGGGCGGCATGCGCGCGGTCACCTGGACGCAGGTGGGTCAGTACATCATCCTGGTGATCGCCTATCTGGCGCCGGTGGTGTGGCTGTCGGTCAAGGACACCGGCTCGCCCATCCCGCAGCTGTCGGCGGGCTCCGTGCTGCGCCAGGTTCACGCCAAGGAGCTGCAGCTGCACGACGACCCGGCCGAGCTGGCCGTGCGGCGCCTCTGGCAGGCGCAGGCCCGGGAAATGACGCGGCGCCTGGACGCGCTGCCGCAATCCTGGACCCAGGAAAAGGAGCGCCTGCGCGCCCGTCTGGCCCAGCGCGTCGCCGCCGACGCGCCCATGGTCGAGGTGCGCACGCTGGAGCGCGAGCTGGCCGACTTTCCGCCGGATCCCCAGGCAGCCCGCGTGGCATGGTCGAAGGCGCGGCAGGTGTACGAAGCGCGCGGCTCGCCGCCGGTGGCGCTCGCGCAGCCTTTTGCTGCAGGCAGCGCAACCGAGAGGCGCGACCTGCGCGTGAATTTCCTGGCCCTGGTGCTGTGCCTGATGCTGGGCACGGCGGGCATGCCGCACATTCTCACGCGTTCCTACACCACGGCCTCGGTGGGCGAGGCGCGCAAGTCCGTGTTCTGGGCCCTGTTTTTCATTTTGCTGCTCTACTTCACGGCGCCGGCGCTGGCGCTGCTGGTCAAGTACGAGGTCTATACCCAGCTGGTGGGCAGCTCCTACGCCAGCCTGCCGGCCTGGGTTCACGCCTGGGGTGCGGTCGATCCCGGCCTGATGAGCGTGACCGACATCAATCGCGACGGCATCGTGCAGCTGGGCGAGATCGGCATCGGCGCGGATGCCGTCGTGCTGGCCATGCCCGAGATCGGCGGACTGCCTTATGTGATGTCCGGGCTGGTGGCCGCCGGCGCGCTGGCCGCCGCCCTGTCGACCGCGGACGGCCTGCTGCTGACGCTGTCCAACTCGCTGTCGCACGATACCTGGTACCGGGTCGTCGCGCCCCGCACGCAGGCGGGCCGGCGCGTGATCGTCTCCAAGGTGCTGCTGCTGCTGGCGGCATTCGCCGCGGCCTGGGTCGCGGCGCGCAAGCCCGCCGATATCCTCATCATGGTGTCGGCGGCTTTCTCCTTCGCGGCCTCGTCCTTCTTTCCCGCGCTGGTCATGGGCGTGTTCTGGAAGCGGGCCAACAAGTGGGGGGCGACGCTGGGCATGGCGGTCGGACTGGCCGTGACCTTTGCCTACATGGCGCACGCCGAGCCCTCGCTGCGCGAATGGGTGTTCAACGTGCCGCGCACGCAGGCGGTGCACCTGTGGTGGGGGATACAGCCCATCTGCGCGGGCCTGTTCGGCGCCCCGGCGGCGTTCCTGACCATTGCGGTGGTGTCGTTGCTGACGCCCAGGCCGGACGCGGCGACCGAGGCCCTGGTGGATTATCTGCGCGAGCCGGCGCAGTAGCCGGCGCGCCGCCCGCTCAGCCCTGCATCAGTACCAGCAGCGCGCCCGATCCGCCTTCGCGCGGCGGGGCTTCGGAGAAAGCCAGCACCTCGGCCTTCTGCGCCAACCAGGCCCGGACCTTGTCCTTGAGTACCGGTGCCATGCCTTGCGATCCGTAACCCTTGCCGTGCACGATGCGCACGCAGCGCACGCCCTGGCCCAGGCATTCGTCGAGAAACGAAATCACGGCATGGCGCGCCTGCTCCACGCGCAGGCCGTGCAGATCGAGCTCCGCCCCCGCGCGCCAATGGCCCTGCTTGAGCTTGCGCGCGGTGTCGGGCGCCGCGTCGGCGCGCACGTAGGCGGTGCCGTTCTCGGAAAGCAGGTGCGCCACGCCGCCGTCGGATATGCCGGCGTCGGCGCGGCCGGCATTGGCGCCTCCCGGCCTTTCGCCGGTGGCATGCATGCGGCGCGCCGCCACGGCGGGGCTGGCGGGCAAGGCGGCGGGGCGGCGCTCGATTTGGTTGCGCGGCTTGATGGGCCTGGCGCTCTGCATGGCCTTGCGAAAGGCGTCGACGTCCTGCTCGGGCGCGGCCTGGTCGAGCCGGGCGCGGTCCTGCGCGGCCATGCGCTCGTCACGCTCGGCTTGCTTGCGGGCCTCCAGGGCCTGCCGATGCAGTTGCTTCAGGTCGGCCAGGCCGCTTTTGGCGCCGCGCATTATTTATCGGCGTTTTCCAGCCAGAACTGCGCATCCAGGGCGGCCATGCACCCGGTGGCGGCGCTGCTGATGGCCTGGCGGTAGACGTAGTCCTGCACGTCTCCGGCGGCGAAGACGCCGGGCACCGACGTCATGGTGGCCATGCCCTTGCGGCCGCTCTGGGTGACGATGTAACCGTCCTGCATCTCGAGCTGGCCGGAGAAGATGTCGGTGTTGGGGTGATGGCCGATCGCGATGAAGCAGCCAGCCACGTCCACGGGCTCGGTGGCGCCGGTCTGCACATTGCGGATGCGCACGCCCGTGACGCCGCTGTCGTCGCCCAGCACCTCTTCCAGCACGCTGTGCAACTTGAGTTCCATGTTGCCGTTGGCGACCTTGGACATCATGCGGTCGATGAGGATGGGCTCGGCACGGAACTTGTCGCGGCGATGGATCACGGTGACCTTGCGGCAGATGTTGGACAGGTACAGGGCTTCCTCGACCGCGGTGTTGCCTCCGCCCACCACCACCACGTCCTTGTTGCGGTAGAAGAATCCGTCGCAGGTGGCGCAGCCGGACACGCCGCGGCCCATGAACGCGGTTTCGCTTTCCAGGCCCAGGTACTTGGCCGAGGCGCCGGTGGCGATGATGAGGGCATCGCAGGTGTATAGCTGGCCGGTGTCGCCGGTCAGGGTGAAGGGGCGTGCGGACAGGTCGACCTTGACGATGGTGTCCAGGACCAGCTCGGTCTCGAAACGCTCGGCGTGTTTCTGGAAGCGCTCCATGAGCTCGGGGCCCTGCACGCCGTCGACGTCGGCGGGCCAGTTGTCGACCTCGGTGGTGGTCATCAGCTGGCCGCCCTGGGCCAGCCCGGTGATCAGCATGGGCTTGAGGTTGGCGCGGGCGGCGTAGACGGCGGCGGTATAGCCGGCCGGGCCTGATCCCAGGATCAGGACTTTTGCGTGTTTGGCTGTGGACATGGGGTGAAGGATGCGGAAGCATCTGGATAGGTATAGGCTCATTATAATGAGGCCCATGCCGCGCATTTCGACCGCCTCTCCGCGCTCCTCGCGCAATACCCGTAACGGGCCCTCGGCCCTGCAGTCGCGCCTTGCGTCGCTGCTGCGCGAGGCCCGCTGGATTTTCTTTGCCGCGCTGGCGGCGTGGCTGACCCTGGTGCTGATCACCTGGAATCCGGCCGACCCGGGCTGGACGCATTCGGCGGTTGCCGCCGGCAGCCCCGTGCACAACGGCGGCGGTGCGGTCGGCGCCTGGCTGGCCGACGTGCTCTTGTATCTTTTCGGCCTTTCGGCGTGGTGGTGGGTAGTCCTGCTGGTGCACCGCGTGCGGGCCGGCTATCGCCGCCTGGCCACGCAGCTGCGCGCCAGCGGACGCGAACCCGAACCCCTGCCGCGCGTGCATTGGGAGCAGGGCGTCGGCTTTTTCCTGCTGTTTGCCGGCTCGCTGGGCCTGGAGGCCCTGCGCCTGCGCCGCCTGGGCGTGCACCTGCCCGGCGCCACCGGACATGCGAGCGGCGCGGGCGGCGTCATCGGCCAGTTGCTTTCGGGCTGGCTGTCGCACATTCTGGGCTTTGACGGCGGCACGCTGGTGCTGCTGGTGCTGGTCGCGGTCGGCCTGAGCCTGTTCTTCGCCTTTTCCTGGCTTGATGTGGCCGAGCGCGTCGGCGGCTGGCTGGAGCAGGGCCTGCGCGCCCTGGTCAATGCCTATACGGCCCGCCAGGACCGCCGCGTGGGCGAGGTGGCCAGCGCCGAGCGCGAGGAGCACGTCGAGGCCAAGCACGAGAAAATGGCGGTGCACGAGCCCATCCGCATCGAGCCGGCCATGGTCGTGGTGCCGCCTTCCGAGCGCCTGGCCAAGGAAAAGCAGCAGACCCTGTTCGAGCGGCCCGAAGGCGAGGCCGCGCTGCCCGAGCTCGGCCTGCTCGACCCGCCCCTGGCCAGCCAGGAGACCGTCTCGGCCGAGACCATCGAGTTCACCTCGCGCCTGATCGAGAAAAAGCTGGCCGATTTCGGCGTGTCGGTGACGGTGGTGGCGGCTCAGGCCGGACCGGTCATCACGCGCTACGAGATCGAGCCGGCCACCGGTGTCAAGGGCAGCCAGATCGTCAATCTGGCCAAGGACCTGGCGCGCGCGCTGAGCCTGGTCAGCATCCGCGTGGTCGAGACCATCCCGGGCAAGAACCTCATGGGCCTGGAGCTGCCCAATCCCAGGCGCCAGATGGTGCGCCTGTCCGAGATCCTGGGTTCGCAGACCTATCATGCCAACCCGTCGGCACTGACCATGGCGCTGGGCAAGGACATCGCCGGCCATCCCGTGGTGGCCGACCTGGCCAAGATGCCGCACCTGCTGGTGGCCGGCACTACCGGCTCGGGCAAGTCGGTGGGCATCAACGCGATGATCCTGTCCCTGCTCTACAAGGCCGACGCCTCGCAGACCCGCCTCATCCTCATCGACCCCAAGATGCTCGAAATGAGCGTCTACGAGGGCATTCCGCACCTGCTGGCTCCGGTGGTCACCGACATGCGCCAGGCCGCCAACGCGCTGAACTGGTGCGTGGGCGAAATGGAAAAGCGCTACCGCCTCATGAGCAAGATGGGCGTGCGCAACCTGGCCGGCTACAACGCCAAGATCCGCGCCGCCATCGAGCGCGAGGAGCCCATCCCCAATCCCTTCCCGCTCACGCCCGAACAGCCCGAGCCCCTGTCGGCCATGCCCATGATCGTGGTGGTCATCGACGAGCTGGCCGATCTGATGATGGTGGTGGGCAAGAAGATCGAGGAACTCATCGCCCGCCTGGCGCAGAAGGCGCGCGCCGCCGGCATCCACCTGGTGCTGGCCACGCAGCGGCCCAGCGTGGACGTGATCACCGGCCTGATCAAGGCCAACATCCCCACGCGCATCGCGTTCCAGGTGTCGTCCAAGATCGACTCGCGCACCATTCTCGACCAGATGGGCGCCGAAAGCCTGCTGGGCCAGGGCGACATGCTCTACATGCCGCCCGGCACTGGCCTGCCCACGCGCGTGCACGGCGCTTTCGTGCACGATGACGAGGTTCACCGCGTGGTCGAGTCCCTGAAGGCGCAGGGCGAGCCCAACTATATCGAAGGCCTGCTCGAAGGCGGCCTGGAAGGCGATTCGGCCGATGGCGCCAGCAGCGTCACCGGCATCGGCGGCGATGCCGAATCGGATCCCATGTACGACCAGGCCTGCGAGGTGGTGCTCAAGAACCGCCGCGCCTCGATCTCGCTGGTGCAGCGTCACCTGCGCATCGGCTACAACCGCGCCGCGCGCCTGCTCGAACAGATGGAAAACGCTGGACTGGTGTCGGCCATGCAGTCCAACGGCAATCGTGAAATTCTGGTGCCGGCCCGGGAGGAAGCATGATGCGATCGGTAGTGCGGGCGTTGCTGTTTGTCGTGCTGGCCTGCGGCCCGGCGCTGGCCTGGGGCGCGACGGCGCAGGAGCAGCTCAAGGTCTTCGTGTCCACGGTGCACTCGGCCACGGGCTCCTTCAGCCAGGCCACGACCAGCCCGCAGGGAGGCAAGACGGCGCCCGCGCAGCAGGGCACCTTTGCCTTTCAGCGCCCCGGCAAGTTCCGCTGGGAAGTGCGCAAGCCCTACGCGCAGCTCATCGTGTCCGACGGCAAGCAGGTCTACCAGTACGATCCCGACCTGGCCCAGGTCACCGTGCGCGAGGTCGGCAAGGCCATCGGCGCCTCGCCGGCCGCCATCCTGTTCGGCTCGGGCGATCTCGAACAGGCGTTCACGGTGACCTCGCTGCCCGACAAGGACGGCCTGCAATGGCTGCGTGCCAAGCCGCACAATGCCGCCGACGCGGGCTTTGCGCAGGTAGACATCGGCATGCACGACAATCTGCCGGTGCGCATTTTGCTGCTCGATGCCTTCGGGCAGACCACGCGCGTGGATCTGTCCGGCATGCAGGCCAATGCAGCCGTGCCCGCGGGGCAATTCCAGTTCACGGCCCCCAAGGGCACGGACGTGGTGCGGATGTAAGCCGCATCGACGGGTTGCTTTGTTTGCCCGAGCCCCGAGGCTCAAGAGCTTGGACTTGGCACTAGCTGTTGCTCTTGCTCCAAGCCGCCGCGAAAGCATTCGCGGCGCTTCCCACGTCGGCCGCGCTCTTGCCTGGCTTGTACAGCGCCGAGCCGATGCCGAAGCCCGCGGCGCCTGCGGCGTGCCAGGCGGCCATGCAGTCGGGCGTGATGCCCCCAACCGGCAACAGCGCCGTGTCGCCGGGTAGCACTGCACGCAGGGCCTTCAGGACGGCCGGGCTGATCATCTCGGCCGGGAAGAGCTTGAGCGCAGTGGCGCCTGCGTCGAGCGCCGCGAAGGCCTCGGTGGGCGTCATCACGCCGGGCAGGCAGGGCATGTCCAGGCGCACGGCTTCGCGTATCACCTCGGCATTGAAATTGGGCGATACGATCAGGCGGCCGCCCGCTGCATGGACTTCGCGCACTTGCTGCGCGTTCAGCACCGTGCCGGCGCCCACCAGGGCCTGAGGGTGCTGATGCGCCAGCCGGGCGATGCTCTCCAGCGGCTGGGGCGAGTTCAGCGGCACTTCCAGCAGGCCGAAACCGGCTAAGGTCAGCGCGGCGCCGATGGCCGGAGCTTCGTCGGGCGTCAGGCCGCGCAGGATGGCGACCAGTGGCAGGGTGCGCATCGCAGCGCCGAAGGTATCGTGAGCGTTCATAGGAGCTTGGTCTGTTGTGCCAGAGCATGCAGCCCGGCCCAGGTGGCCTGGTCATGCAGGCTGCGGCTGGTTCGTCCGCGCAAGGCCAGCGCGCGGGCATAGTGGCCGGTAAGTTGCGGCGCGCCGATCAGCGCCGGCTCGCCGGCATCGGAGTCCGCCAGCGCCTGCCGCAGCTCCTCGCCGATCAGCAGGCCCGACAGATAGCTGCCCAGTTCGGCGGGCGTGCGGCCTTCGAGCAAGCCCAGCGTGCGAGCGCCGAAGGCGGTATGCAGCAGGCCCCGGCCCTCGAAAGCGCGCGCCGCGCCTTCGTCGAAGGCTGCGCCGTCGAAGGGGGCGTCGGCATCCACGGTCTTGGACAGCAGCGACTGGCGGCCGAACAGGGCGTAGAACTCGCCGGTCATGAAGGTGCGAAAAGCCTCGATGCGTCCATTTTGCACCCGTGCCCATTTGCTATGGGTGCCGGGCAGCACGAAGATCCCATCCTGCAGGCCGGTAAGGCGTAGTGCGCCGAAGATCTGGACCTCTTCACCGCGCATGACGTCCGGCACGTCGTCCTGCGTGCAACGCATGCCCGGCACGATGGCCACGCGGTCGGCCGGGGCGCCGGGTGGATTCCAGAGCAGATGTTCGACCAGATCGCCGAAACCGGCGGGGCAGGGGCAGTAGGCCGCCTCGGCCCAGCCTTGCCGGCTGCCTGCCATGCCGGATATGAGGCATACGCTCGCCGCATCCATCCAGGGAGCGAAGCAGGCCTGGAAAACCGCGGCGAATTCGCCCTGCGGCACGCTCAGGATGCCGCGCCCGAAGGACTGTTCTTCCAGTATCTGCCCGGTTGCCGACAGCCGCGCGCCGCGCAGCGAACTGGTACCCCAATCGACTGCTACCAGGGTCTTGCCCGTGCTCATGCGCGCGGCTTGTAGGCTGTCACGTCGATCTCGACCTTGGCGTCGATCATCAGCCGCGATTCCACGGTGGAGCGCGCCGGGCGGTGATCGCCGAAGCACTCCATGTACACGCGGTTGAAGCTGCCGAAGTCGCGCGCGTCGGCCAGCCATACGCTGACTTTCGCCACGTCGGCCAGCGTGCAGTCGGCCAGCTCCAGCGCGTCCTGCACGCGCTTGAAGACCTGGCGCGTCTGCGCTTCGATGCCGCCCACGATCACTTGACCCTGGTCGTCGGTAGGTACCTGACCGGAGACGAAGACGAAATCGCCCGCACGGGTGGCGGGCGACAGCGGACGCGTCTGGCGATCCGAGGCAAGGGGGGATTGGCCGAGCATTTCGACAGCGGACATGAGGACTCCAATGTAATAAGTTTACAAAAATATCTAGGGAAAACGCCTAAATCGTTTTTTATGGAACTTAAATACGATTATTGATGTAATTTTATTACTTCAAGGAGACGCGATGCAATCCCTCGCAACCGGGTCGAATACCCCGTCCGAAGCCGTCGCGCGCAGGCGTGCCGCCTTCGGCGCTTCGGTCGGTACATTGATCGAATACTACGACTATTACCTCTACGGCCTGGCGGCGGCCACCGTTTTTCCCAAAGTGTTCTTCCCCGCCTCCGATCTCACCATGGCGCAGCTGGCGTCGTTCGCTTCCTTCGCGGTCGGTTTTCTGCTGCGTCCGATCGGCGGCATCATCTTCGGGCACATCGGCGATCGCGCCGGCCGCAAAGCGGCGCTCATGATTACGGTTATCGGCATGGGCCTCGCCACCGCCGCGATCGGCCTGATCCCGTCGGCCGACCAATGGGGGGCGCTGGCTCCGTTGCTGCTCATCATATGCCGCAGCCTGCAAGGGCTTTTCGTGGGCGGCGAGATGGGGGGCGCGGCGACGCTGATCGTCGAGCACGCGAAACCGGGCAAGCGCGGCTTTTATGGTTCGCTGCTGATCGTCGGCGCCGGTATCGCCAATGTGCTGTCGGCGGGCCTGATGGCCGTGCTCGCGCGGAACCAGACCTGGTTCCTGGAGTGGGGTTGGAGATTGCCGTTCCTGTTCTCCCTGGTTCTGGTCGTGGTGGCGGTCATCATGCGCTCGCGGCTCGAAGAATCCGAGGAATTCCGCAAGCTGCTCCAGGAGCGCAAGCAGGCGCAAAAAAAGCGGCGGGCCCCGCTGCTCGAGGCGCTCGTCAAGCATCCCAAGAACGTCATTCTGGGCATACTCATGGGTCTCGTGCAGAGCATCGCGGGATACGTGATCCTGACGTTCGGACTTTCGCTCGTTGTGAAGGAGGGCGTTTCGAACCAGGTGGGCTTCATCGGAACCTTCATCGTCGGGGTCCTGCAGATAATCATGGCCCCGGTCTGGGGAGCGCTGTCCGACAAGATCGGCCGCCGGTCTTTGTATATTGCGGCCGCCATTTTTCTCGCGATCATTGTCTATCCTGTCCTGATGCTCTATCAAACCAAGGATCCGCTGATGATCTGGATCGGCATGATCGTCGGTTTCGTCATTCCCGGCGTCGCGATGCAGGCGACGTTCCAGACCATGCTCGCGGAGATGTTCGACGTCCAGGCGCGCACCACGGGCGTCGGCCTCGGCTATCAGCTGTCCAACGTTTTCGGCGGCGGCTTCGCCCCGATGATCTGCGTGGCGCTGGTCGCTTCCGCCGGCGGCGCGATGTGGCCTGTGCTGATCTATGTGGCGGTCATCGCCCTGGCCAGCGTGCTGGCGACGGTCTTCGCGTCGCTGCGGCCGGATACCGCACGGGGGAGCGACGTTTCGTCGGGCTTGGACGCAAGCGGCGCGGCGCGGGCACGGAGTTAATATCCGACGTATGAACGACATTCTGCTTGACTCTCAGTACAAGGGCTTTCCCCTTGCCGCCGGACCCTGCCGCGCCAGCGAGATCGGCGCGCGCAACTGGTACCTTCTGGCCGACGATATGCCTTATCCGCTGGCCGTCCTCAGCCGTACCGCGATGGCCCATAACCTTGCCTGGATGCAGGACTTCGCCCGCCGCAAGGGCATAGACCTGGCGCCGCACGGCAAGACCACGATGTCGCCCGAGCTGTTTGCGCAGCAACTCGCAGCGGGGGCCTGGGGTCTGACCTTCGCCACGGTTTTCCAGGTCGGCATCGGCGTGGCGGCTGGCGCGCGTCGCATCATCGTCGCCAACCAGGTGCTGGCCGATGCCGACCTGGACGGACTGGCCGCGCTGCTGGCCGGGCACGCCGATCTGCGCGTGTGGTTTCTGGTCGATTCGGCCGCCCAGCTTGGGCTCATCGAAGACTGGGCCCGGCGCCGCAACTGGCCGGGCCGCTTCGACGTGCTGTTGGAAATGGGCATCCCCGGCCAGCGCACCGGCTGCCGCACGCAAGACGAGGCCGTGGCCCTGGCTCGGGCCTTGGCGCGTTCGCCAGCGGTGCGTTTCGGCGGCATCGAATGCTACGAGGGCGGCGTGGCCCGTTGCGACAGCGAGCATGACACCCGCGAAGTCACGGCCTTGGTGCAGCGGGTGCTCGACCTGGCCCGCGTCTGCGATGTCGAAGACCTGTTCGCCCAAGACCCGCCCTTGTTCACGGCGGGCGGCTCCGCTGTCTTCGACCTCGTTGTGCCGCTGCTGCGCGCCCAGGGGCTGTCGCGCCCCGTGCGCGGCGTGCTGCGCTCGGGCTGCTACATCACGCACGACCACGGCAATTACGCCCGTTTTCTCAAGAACGTGGAGCAGCGCGAAGGGCTGGACGAATCCCTGCGTCCCGCGCTGGAAGTCTGGGCGATGGTGCAGTCCGTGCCCGAGCCGGGCCTGGCATTGCTTACCTGCGGCCGGCGCGACATCTCCTACGATCTGGAAATGCCCATTCCCCAGCGTCATGCGGCGCGGGGCGCGCGCACGTCGACGCCCGTGCCCGCGAGTTGGAAAATCACCGCCCTGAACGACCAGCATGCCTACCTGCGTTTCGAGGGGCCTGCGCCCCAGGTGGGCGACCGGGTTGCGCTGGGCATTTCGCATCCTTGCACCACCTTCGACAAGTGGCGCTGGCTGCCCTTGATCGAGGACGACGGCCGCATCAGCGGTGCAGTCCACACCTGCTTCTGATGGACGGTCTGCTCAAGCAACTGCGTAACCGTATGTCCGCATTGCCCGACGCACAGCGTCGCGTCGTGCAATGCATACTGGAAGACCCGCGCGCCGCCGTCGCTGCCACGGTCGAACAACTGGCCCAGCAGGCGGGCGTGTCCATGCCCACCATCGTGCGCACCTGTCGCGCCTTCGGCCATGAGTCGGTGCGCGACTTCATGCTGGCGCTAGCGCAGGATCTGGCCGTCACCGGCTCCTATCTGCACCGCAGCGTGCTGGCCGAGGACAGTGCGCAGGATGTGGCCAGCAAAATCATCCACGCGGCGGTGTCGTCCCTGACCGAGTTGGGCCGGCGCATTGATATCGCCATGGTCGAGCGCGTCGTCGCGTGCCTGGCGCAGGCGCGCCGTATCGACTGCTATTCGGTCGGCGCGGCGTCCACGTTCATGGCGCAGGAGCTGCAAAGTCGCCTGTTCCGCCTGGGTCTGACGGCCAACGCCATTTTCGACCTGCATCAGCAGCTCGTCTCGGCCAGCACGCTGGGGCCGCAGGGTGTGGCCTTCGTCATCTCGCACGTGGGCCGCATGCCCTACACGCTCGAGGCCGCCAGGTTCGCCCGTGCCCAGGGCGCCACCGTCGTCGCGCTGACCCAGCCCGATACGCCGCTGGCCGAGGTGGCCGATCTGCCTTTGCTGGTCTCGGTGCCGCAGGACGCGGTCATGCGAGTGGGTACCGAAGCTTATCTGGCGCACCTGGTCGTGATCGAAGTGCTGATGGTGCGCCTGGCCCAGCAACTGGGTCCCGTGGCCGCGCGCGGCCTGGGCCAATACCGCCAATTGCTGAGTAAATACGGATTCGACAGCGCCGAATATTCCGGCGCACAGGAACTGGACGATGAATACAAGCACTGAGTGCACCACGCTGCTCAAGAACGGCCTGCTGGTCGATGGCAGCGGTGCACCCGGCTGGCAGGGCGACCTGCTGATCTCGGGCGAGCGCATCGCTGCACTCGGTGCACCCGGCACGCTGCCGTGCGCCGATGAAACCGTCGATTGCACCGGCATGGTCATCGCCCCGGGCTTCATCGACGTGCACACGCATGACGATGCCGCCGTGCTCGACGCGCCGGGCATGTTGCCCAAGCTCTCGCAGGGCGTGACCACCGTGATCGTCGGCAATTGCGGCATCTCGCTGGCCCCCGTGGTCACGGGCGAACCGACGGCGCCCTTGTCGTTGCTGGGCCGCCGCCAGTTCCGCCACGCCCGCATGGCCGACTACGCGCAGGCGGTCGACGCCGCGCATCCCGGCGTCAACGTGGCCGCGCTGCTGGGGCACACTGCGCTGCGCATGCGTTACATGGACGATCTGGATCGCCCCGCCAACGAACAAGAGCGGACCGCGATGGCGGATGCCATGCAGGAAGCGATGGATGCGGGCGCGCTGGGACTGTCTTCCGGCATCTTCTACAAGCAGGCCTACGCGGCCGATCTGGAAGAACTTACCGCCGTGGCCTGCGTGGCCGCGAGGAACGGCGGCGTCTATGCCACCCATATCCGCGACGAACTGGCCGGCATCATTCCCGCGCTGCACGAGGCGGCCCAGACGGCTCGCCAGGCCGGCCTGCCGCTGGTGCTGTCGCATCACAAATGCGCCGGCGCTGCCAACTGGGGCCGCACGCGCGAGACCTTGCCGCTCATCGAATCGCTGGCCCAGGGCCAGCCACTGGGCATGGACGTGTACCCCTATACCGCGGGCTCCACCGTGCTGCGCACCGACCTGGTGGACGGCATGATCGACATCCTCATCACGGGCAGCCAGCCGCATCCCGAGATGACGGGCCGCTATCTCAAGGACATCGCCCGCGAATGGGGCGTTTCCGAGACCCAGGCCTGCGATCGCCTGCAGCCCGGCGGGGCCTGCTACTTCCAGATGCGCCAGGACGACGTGGACCGGGTCGTGACCCATCCCTTGTCCATGATCGGCTCCGACGGCCTGCCGCACGACGAGCGCCCGCATCCGCGCCTGTGGGGCACCTTCCCGCGCGTGCTGGCTTCGTATTGGCGCGAACGCGGCCTGCTGCCGCTGGAGCAGGCCATCCACAAGATGAGCGGCCTGTCGGCCGCGCGCTTTCGCATCGCCGGACGCGGCCTGCTGCAAGCCGGCTGCATGGCCGATGTGGTTGTCATCGATCCCCAACGCGTGAAGGACACCGCCACCTACGAGCAACCCGTGCAGTTCAGCGAAGGCATCGAGCGGGTGTGGGTCAATGGCGTACTCAGCTATACGTCGGCCCGGCGCAGCACGGGCGCCAGGGCGGGCCGTTTCGTGCGGCGTTCCAGCACGGGCCAGGCGTAAGAAGCGGCTTCCTGCCGGGGCTTGCGCCCGCCTGGCCCAAAGGAGCGCTCCCGCCCTTGGGGCGCCCGGCGGCGCCATGCTCTAATCCGTCCATGAGCAGTCCCGACCTCTTCGCCGACGACCCCGCTTACCGCCCCTACGTGCCGTTGGCCGAGCGGCTGCGTCCGCGCACCCTGGCCGACGTGGTGGGGCAGTCGCACCTGCTCGGTCCGGACAAGCCCTTGCGCGTGGCCTTCGCCTCGGGCCGGCCGCATTCCATGATTTTCTGGGGGCCGCCGGGCGTGGGCAAGACCACGCTGGCGCGGCTCATGGCCGATGGCTTCGATGCGCAATTCATCGCCATCTCGGCCGTCCTGGGCGGGGTCAAGGACATCCGCGACGCGGTCACGACGGCGCAGATCGCACAGGGCCAGGGCCGGCGCACCATCCTCTTCGTCGACGAGGTGCACCGTTTCAACAAGGCCCAGCAGGACGCCTTCCTGCCCTATGTCGAAAGCGGCC
>DAIDKG010000207.1 GCA_027450125.1 Bordetella sp.
CTGTGCGTGATGCCTTCGAGCGCGTCCTCGATGGGATGCGCGTAGGTGTACATGGGATAGATGCACCACGCGTCGCCGGTGCGATGGTGATGGGCGTGGCGCACTCGGTAGATGACCGGGTCGCGCAGGTTGATGTTGGGCGATGCCATGTCGATCCTGGCGCGCAGCACCAGGCTGCCGTCCGGATGCTTGCCGTCGCGCATTTCGCGCAGCAAGGCCAGGGACTCGGCGGCCGAGCGGTCGCGCCAGGGCGAGTTCACCCCGGGCTCCGTGAGGGTGCCGCGATTGGCGCGGATCTGGTCCGGGGTCTGCGCATCCACGTAGGCATGGCCGGCCTGGATCAGCGCTTCGGCGAATTCATACATCCAGCCGAAGTAGTCGCTGGCGTAATACCGGTTGTCGTTGCCGTCCGCCTTCCAGTCAAAGCCCAGCCAGTGCACGGCTTCGGCGATGGCATCGACGTACTCCTGGTCTTCCTTTTCGGGATTGGTGTCGTCAAAGCGCAGGTGGCAGACGCCGCCGAACTCGCCGGCCAGGCCGAAATTCACGCAGATGCTCTTGGCGTGGCCCAGGTGCAGATAGCCGTTGGGCTCGGGCGGGAAGCGGGTGCGGATCCTGGCCGGGTCGGGCTGGCCCGGGTCTTGCGCGGCAGCCGGCCCGGGACGGCCGGACCAGCGCTTGCCCTGGTAGCGGCCGGCGGCCAGGTCGGCCTCGATGATGGGGCGCAGGAAGTTGCTGGCCGCGTAGTTGATAGCTACGTTGCCGGATGCGTCGGGCGTCGGTTTTGCGTCGCTGGGTTTGCCAGGAGTGGTCATGCTTTCAGTGAGGAACGGCAACAAAGAGTCAATTTTGCCACGTCCGCGCGCCGAAAGCGGCGCGAGGGCGTTCCGGCCATTGCGCAGTGCGGTCTTCCGTTCGGCATGACAGGCTCTACACTAGCGCCCATCATGGATATGACCCCGCTCCTGCTGGCCGAGATCCAATTCCTGGCCAGCTTCAGTTTTCTGGCGCTGTTCATGGCCCTGGCCTTGGCGCTTTCATGGATGCTGCTGTTCTTCAAGCTGCGCGCCCGGCTGACCGGGGACGCCGGCTGGACTGCGGCCTACCGGTTCTGGGTACGCATCTTCGCCCTGTGCTTCGCCCTGGCCCTGGCCGGCTGCCTGCCGGTGCTGGTCCAGCTCGGCAGTCTCTGGGGCGGCCTCATGGACAAGATAGGCAATGTGGCCGGGCCGCTGCTGGGCTATGCCGTGTTGTCGGTGTTCGTGCTCAAGTCGTGCTTTCTGGGCGTGATGCTGTTCGGCCAGCGCAGGGTGTCCGACACCGTCCATACCCTTTCCGTCTTCATGGTGGCCCTGGGCCTGTTCCTGGCCGTGGCCTGGCTGGCGGCGGTCCATTCCTGGATGCAGACTCCCGACGGCGTCGCCATGGTCGACGGGCGCTACCAGGTCTACGACTGGCTGCAGGTGGTGTTCAATCCGTCGTTCGGCTGGTCCCTGCTGCTGATCGTGCTGGGCGCGGCGCTGGCGGCGGCCTTCCTGGTCATGGGTGTCGCCGCGCTGCAGGCATTGCGCCGCCCGCCCGGCGACGGCGAGCGCTGCGCTTTCAAGACGGCCCTGATCGTGGCGGTGCTGGCCTCCCTGCTGCAGGCGCTGGCGGCTTCGGGCATGGGCGATGTCATCAGCCGCTATCAGCCGGTCAAGGCGGCCGCGCTGGCCGGCT
>DAIDKG010000208.1 GCA_027450125.1 Bordetella sp.
GCGCTACAGCGATCATGCGACCTTGAACATATTGAAGATAGAAGATCCGTGGGCTCAGCGCGAACGCCTGCTGTGCCGCCAGCGCGGTCGCGATTTGCCGCGTTTTGCCGAGAGTTTCATCGAGCACGTCGTGCGGGCGGCTCGCGAAGACTCGCTCAACGAGTCCAGCCAGAACAAATAGGGCTGTGCGCCGGTCGGGGCCCGTCGGCGCCGACCGGTCCTATGCGGCCAAGGCGCGGCGGGCCTCCTCGTATTCGCGCGCCAGCTGGTCGACCAGCACGGCGGCGGGCAGCACTTCCTGAGTGGCTCCTACGCCCTGGCCGGCGCTCCAGATGTCTTTCCATGCCTTGGGCCGGCTGCTCTTGTCCAGGTTCACCGTTGCCGCCGGCTTGTCGCCGAGCGAGGCCGGGTCCAGGCCTGCGGCGCGTATGCTGGGCGCCAGATAATTGGCAGGAACGCCCGAGAAATACGGGGTGTACACCACGTCTTCGACGGACGCGTCGACCACCATGGCGCGATAGCGCTCGGGGGCCAGCGATTCCTCGGTGGCGATGAAGCGGGTGCCCATATAGGCGCAGTCGCAGCCCAGGACCTGCGCCGCGAGGATGTCCTTGCCGTGGCTGATGCAGCCCGACAACACCAGCGGACCATCGTAGAAGGCGCGTATTTCGTTGACCAGGGCGATGGGATTGATACGACCTGCGTGCCCACCCGCGCCGCCGGCCACCAGAATCAGGCCGTCCACGCCTGCTTCTAGCGCGCGGCGCGCGTGGCGCACGGTGGTCACGTCGTGCAACACCAGGCCGCCGTAGGGATGCACGACCTTGACCACGGCGTCGGGCGCATGCAGCGAGGTGATGACGATGGGAACGCGGTGCTCGACGCATATGTCCAGATCTCCGCGCCAGCGAGGGTTGGAGTCGTGCACGACGAGGTTCACGCCGTAGGGTGCGGCGGGTAGCCCGGGATGCGCCTGGCGATGCCTGGCCAACCCCTGTTCGATGCGCGCGAGCCAGTCCGGCAATTGTTCCTGCGGCCTTGCATTGAGCGAAGGGAAAGTGCCGATGACGCCCGATGCGCATTGCGCCACGACCAGATCCGGGCCGGAGACCAGGAACATGGGAGCGGCGATGAGCGGGAGGCGGATAGTGCGTAATAGTGTCCGCAGTTGGCTCATGAATGGCTCCTTTTTTGGTGTTGGCAGACTCAGGCCGGCCGCGTGTCGCCGCAAGCGCGCGATATCGAGGTCAGCGCAGCCTTTCCCGCAAAGGCTGCTTCTGGATCTTGCCGCTGACGGTGGTGGGAATGACGTCGATGGAAATGATCTGCGCGGGCTGCTTGTAGGGCGCGAGCTGGGTGCGCAGATGCGCCGCCAGGCCAGGCATGTCGATCGCGGCGCCGGGCAGGGCCTCGACGAAGGCCACGACCTCCTCGTTCCTGTCGGCCTGCACGCGGCCTACCACCGCCGACAGGCGCACGCCGGGCCAGGCGTTGATGACGCTTTCGACCTCCAGCGGATAGACGTTGA
>DAIDKG010000209.1 GCA_027450125.1 Bordetella sp.
CTATGTAAAGGATTTCGGATCAGACCATGACAATGAGAAGGCGCCCCGCACCCGATCTCCAGGAAACTTCCCCTTGCACGATTCAAGCCGACCGCCTCAAAGTGATCCAGAACAAAGCGAGTCGAACTCGTCTCGTGTGGCGAATAAACGCCGCCCGGCGCCTCTATGTTCATGCCGTAGAGTTGAAAAACGGACGCACACGAGACCTCGAAAAGGGTTTGCGTATACGCCTCGAGGAAGGCTGGCATGGCCACCGGAAGGCGGCAGGCATCAACCAATCCTCGGTGAAAATAAGTCTCGCCCATATCACACCCGTTTTCAGTCATCGCAAGCCCCACCCACCCTTACATTTATAAAATCCGCGGATATTTCAGCGCAGGACACCAAGAAAACATAATCATGGACGTGAGGCGCCAGCACCAAGCCCAGGCAGACGCGGCACAAACCATTGCATGCTTACAACACCCACGCGCAGACAAAATCAACAAGAACGATCAGCGCCGCGACACACAATTCCATCAACGAGCGATAACTCCCATGTTGAGCACCCATGCCGATGCTCCATAAAATTCACGCCAGCAAGCTGCCGCGGCGTGCCAGACCAGTCCTTATCCGCGGCAACGGCAACATTAGCCCACCCATTGCCGACATGCTCATCGCCGGCGGCCCCGCCGTACAGACGCGCGACTTTGGCAGCGTCTGCCGGACTCGACGCGGCGCACGCCGGCGGCCCGCCTCAAGATGAGAATCGTCCCAACCGGGTCTTGCGCCGCGCTTATATTCGGTTATTTTGATGAATGCCAGCTCGACAAGCAAACTTGTCAAAATGATAACCTACTGGCATCTCGGCGGGCCACGCGTTTCCAAGCTCGCGGCCCGCGACCTGGTGTGGGTCCACAGCCCGGGCAGGCTGAGCTGCACGGTACTCAGCGTGCCACAGCGGACAGCCGAGTCGGGGCAGCATCGCAGAGCGATTGAAGGCCTTCAAGTTGCCGATACCGGCCAGTGCGCCACCGGGAAGGTCATAGAGGGTGTCATGAGCTGTCATGACAGCCATGACACCCTCTGGATGGCTACGCGATGAATGTCCATGGCCGCATCGATCCGGCACGACAGGACCTCTCGGTCCGGAGAACTTCAGCGCTTTGGCTTGCCTGACGATTCGGTTTACCGAGCAACACCCAGCGCCTGCAAGCGCTGCTGGTACAGATTGCCCAGGCAGGCTTCGGTGCGGCAGTGCATCTTTTCGTGCGACCAAGCGATCTGCGCCTTGCGGATCGTCAGCGCCGCGGATCGGTCTGGTGCTGCCTTCATCGCCGCCTTGTACGCGGCGACCACGCGAACATCCTCGCTGGACAACATGGGACTGGCGCACACCAGCCGGTCGGCGGCCATCGTCGCCTTGGCGCAGTCGAACGATGGCCCTGAGGACTCGCTGGCCGCGACTGGAGCGTAGGGCCCGTCACCTTCGCCGCAACTCGCGCCATGCATGAACAGGCAGCCCCGCGTTTCCTTGCCCGGCACCAGATCGCCCTTGGCGTTGACCGCAAGATCCCATACGCAGGCCTGCCCATGTTCATCGGTGATCTCGGGCAGTGTGATCTGCACGGCATGGCCGCGGCGCACATAGCTGCCCTTGCCACCACCACCGCACAGGGTGCCGCCGTCAATGGCCACCGTGGCGCGCCCGCCATTGCCGAAGGTGATCGTGACGTCCGCGCCGTCACCGGGGCCTTTGAAAATCTGCGGCGCAGCCGATGCGACGCTGATGGAGAGGACGCCGAGGAGTGCAGCGGAAACGACAGATTTTGAAAGCATGGTCATGATGCGTTGCTAGTTGAAGGACATTGGAATTGGGTTTTCATGGTTTGCATTGTTCCAGGCTCGCCACGAGCTTCACATTGCCGAAGCCCGAGCAAAAAACGCGATCGACGCGCCATCCAGCCTCGCGCACCAGGCCGGCGAGTTCGCCCTCGCGGTACAGACAAACCGGCAGCGTGATTCCGTGCTTCTCGGCGCGGTCGGGGCGCAGCGTCGCGAAGCGTTGTCGCACGTCGACGCCCTGCCCCTCGTAGCCATCCACGAGCTCGCTGTCCATCCCGGAGGCCGACAGATAGAGCTTTGCCCCCTCTGCCGCGATGCCACGCAGAATGCGCAGTGCCTCGAGCGCATCCGGATAGCAGAGGTAGTGGATCATGCGCTGGCAGCCGATGACCTGCGGCCTTGCATCGATTGCGGCGATCGCGGCGATGTCCATCTGCCGAAACGCCCAGGCCGACTCGTCGACGCCCTCGTCCCGCATGGTTCTGGCGACGTCCTGCGCGCAGTCCTCGATGTCGACCGCGAGCACCTGCGCACCGGCCTTGGCCATACGGGCTGCCTGGCCGCCATGACCGCAGCCGACATCGAGTGCGCGAATCGCGTGCCGACCATTGGCCAGTGCGACCAGGTCCTCGATCCTCTGGATCGCCAAGGCGTCGAGCTCGTCGGCACGCTGGGACGCGATGTCCATGCCGTGACCTCCGGCGGTCGGGCGCGCGATGTCGCCGTAGCTGTTCAATGCATCGTCCATGTTCAAGCCTCCCATTCAGAATTGCATGCCAATCATCAAAGTCGAGCCCAACCCGGTCGTCCCGCTCTCGCCGGGCCTCCCCCTTAGGGATGCTGTTCAAAAAGCGCCCCCGCGACCCTGGCGCGATGCGGTGGTGGCCGGGACAATGGAGGCATGAAGCAAGCCGACCTCGGGCTGGATCTGACCAGCCGCAAGACCCGCAAGGGCAAGTTCCTCGACGAGATGGATCGCGTGGTTCCGTGGGCGCA
>DAIDKG010000210.1 GCA_027450125.1 Bordetella sp.
CAGAACCTGTGCAAGCCGGCCCCGATGGCGATTGGCCATCGGCCAAGCGCTCGCGTCACAATGGGGCATTGCATGGGAGCCCCCTTGAACGACACCAGAATTCCTCTGACCGTATTGACCGGTTTTTTGGGTAGCGGCAAGACGACGCTGCTCAATCGCATGGTCCGCGATCCCGCCTATGCGGATGCGGCCGCGGTCATCAACGAGTTCGGCGAAACCGGCGTGGACCATCATCTGGTGCGCGGGGTGCCGGGGCACATCGCGCTGGTCGAAGGCGGATGCATCTGCTGCACGGCCAGCGGCGGAGTGGCCGACGCCTTGCGCGACCTGTTCATGGCCGCCATGCGGCGCCAGGTCCGGCCGTTCCGGCATGTGCTGGTCGAGACCACGGGTCTGGCCGGCCCGGCGCCCTTGATGTTTACCCTGAGGCACGACGCTTTCCTGGCCGAGCGCTATGTGTACCGCGGCACGATAGCCGTGGCCGATGCGCAGCATCTGCCGAGGCAACTGTTGGCGCAGCCCGAGGCTGCGCAGCAGATCGCGCTGGCCGATGCCGTCGCCATCAGCAAGGCCGATCTTTGTACTCGTGAGCAGGTCGAGCTGGTGCGCGCGGCGGTGCTGGACATCAACCCGGGCGCGTCCGTGTCGATCCTGCGGCCCGTGGCCGGGCTGGACGCCAGCCTGCTCGATGCGAGACGGGACGGGCGGGCCGACGCGGCGGGGCAGGCGTCGCGCTGGCTGGAGGCCTACACGCGCAGCAGGGGCGTGCCGCATGCCGGGGTGTCCCATGCCGTCCTGGACCTGCCGCGACCCATCGCCCGGCCTGCATTTCTGGCGGGCATGGATGTCCTGCAGGCACGCTATGGCGATGCTCTCTTGCGGGTCAAGGGTGTGGTGCGGTTCGCCGGCGAGGCCGGGCTTTGCGCGGTCCACGGCGTGCACCGGCAGCTTTACTCCCTGGAGTCGCTGCCGCCACGGGCCGACGGCATGGACGCGCCGGCGGCGCGTCTGGTGTTCATCCTGCGAGGCGCGCAGGCGCAGGATTTGCTGCCGCAGGCCGCCCGCCTGCTGGAGCAGGAGGCATAGCGGCGGTTGCCCGGCAAGGCGTGCGCCGCAGGTCGCGCGGGAAATCTTGGTGGCCGGGCGTTACAGAAGGAGCGTTACAGGTATATAATCGAATTCAATTCATGCCGCACCCCGTTCCCAGTCATTGTTTCCGGGAGCATCAGGGCTCCGGCAAGCTGCCGCAGGCGCTCTATGCGTCTGGCTTGAGGCAGGTACGTGGCAATCCGCCGCCCGCAAATTTCCAAAAACGCCGCGGCTCGTTGTTGTCCACGTACGACACGTTCAATCGTTCTTGATTTCGCGCTCTCGGCCAGGCCGAGGGCATGCCGATGCGGCCAGACATGGCCGCATGTTGCGGCGGGCGTAAAGCCAGGCCGCGCGGGCAGGTTTGAACCTACGTTCGGGTTTTTGTATATCGATGAGTGACAACGAGGCGCTACTGGTCCTGGAAACGGCATTGCTGTGCGCGTCCCAGCCGATGCCGGTGGCCGAACTGCGCAAGCTGTTCGGCGATGAGCCGGAGATCGACAATGCGACGTTGATCCGATCGCTGGAGGCGCTCCAGCTGCAATGGGTCGATCGCGGCCTGGAGCTGGTGCAGCTCGCTTCCGGGTGGCGTTTCCAGAGCCGCCCGCAGATGCAGCGCTACCTTGAAAGGCTCAATCCCGAAAAACCGCCCAAATACTCGCGCGCGGTGCTCGAGACCCTGGCCATCATCGCCTGGCGCCAGCCCGTGACGCGCGGCGACATCGAGGACATACGCGGCGTGACGGTGTCGTCGCAGATCGTCAAGACGCTGGAAGACCGCGGCTGGATCGAGGCCATCGGCCATCGCGATGCGCCGGGCCGTCCGGCGCTGTTCGGTACGACGCGCCAGTTTCTCGACGATCTGGGCCTGCGCGCGCTGGACGAGCTGCCTGCTTTGGAATCCGCCGATCCGGCGGCCGTGCTGGCTGGGCTCGATCTGGGCGCGGCAGCCGGCGCGGATGCGCCGGCCGATGGCGAGGATCGGCACGAAGGGCCGGTGGCCGACGACGCGAAAGTCGACGTTGCCCAGGGGCTCGAAGCGCTGCATGCCGAAGAAGACGCCGCTGCGCAAGAAGCGGCCAAAGATGCCGCCGAAGAGGCCCTTGCCTCTGCGGCGAACCCTGAACAAGACCACGAGCCCGTCGAAGACGACGAGGCCTCGCAAGTTTGACCTGCGGAGCTGTCTCAGTGACAACCGATTCCGATACACAAAAAGAAAATTCCCTGCCCGAGCCTTCCGGCACGGGCGCCTCTCAGGCCGCCGCCGCGGCCGACTCCGAGGTCCGCGGCCGAGGCCGCAAGCTGCGCACTCCCTTTCGGCGCCGCCGTGGCGACGCCGCGACGGCGGAAGGCGGAGAGCGAGTTGAAAAGGCCGAGAGCAGTCCGGCCGAGGGCGCGCAGGCCGAAGGCAACCCGCCTGAGAGCAAGCCGGCCGAGCGCAAGCCCAGGCGCGGTCCGCGCAAGACCGCCAATAAGCGGTCC
>DAIDKG010000211.1 GCA_027450125.1 Bordetella sp.
CCTGCCGGGCATGGCGCAACATCAGGCGCAGGATGAAATGCTGCGGCGTGGAACGGCATCCTCCGCGCTTGCCCACCTTTACCACTCGGGCCTGCGGGCAATATTCCAGCACCTCGGGCGCCACGAGGTCATCCACCAGCACGACCTCGGCCTGCCGCAAAGCCTTGGCCGCCTTGAGCGTGAGCAATTCGGGATCGCCCGGGCCCGCGCCGACCAGCCAGACTTTGCCTTGTTTCCCCGCTCGACCGTCAGAGGTCGAATGCGCGACGCGAAGGTCCTCTTTCATGCGGCCTCCTGGAGGCGGGCATCGACGCGCGCGGCGATCTCCACGATATCGCCGTTGAACCGCGCAGGCCAGACAGGCAGACTCTGTTCCGCGTATTCCACGCAGCTGCCGTCGTCCAGGCGAAAGTGCTGTTTGTACAGCGGCGAGGCCACGACAAGGCGGCCGGCTAGATGGCCGACGATACCGCGTCCGATGACGTTGGCGCCCGACTGCGGATCGCGGTTGCCGACGGCGTAGACCTGCTGCCCTTCCGGCGCCCGCGGCAGATAGAACAGCGCCACCTGCTCGCCGTCGAGCAGCGCCACCACGCCGGAGTCGACCACCAGATCGCCGCGCGTGCAGACCGAACGCCAGGTCGTGTTCTGAAGTTGCGTGTTCATAGCGCGATCTCCTCGATGCGAATGAAAGTCGATGCAGGCACCGCATCGGCGGGTTTCTTCTGGCCCCGCTCCGGCACGAAGCGGATGTCCGGATCGCCGCCCCGGGCGTTGACGAACGTGCGGAAGCGCTTGAGCTTTTCCGGGTCTTTGAGCGCATTGGCCCATTCGCATTCATAGCGGTCGACCACGGACTGCATCTGCGCCTCAAGCTCTTGGGCCAGGCCCAGGCTGTCGTCGATGATCACGGCCTTGAGATAGTCGAGCCCGCCTTCCAGCGATTCACGCCACACCGACGTGCGCTGCAGCTTGTCGGCCGTGCGAATGTAAAACATGAGGAAACGGTCGATGTAGCGCACCAGCATCGCATCGTCCAGATCGGTGGCGAACAGTTCGGCGTGACGCGGACGCATGCCGCCGTTGCCGCAGACATAGAGGTTCCAGCCCTTGTCGGTGGCGATGACGCCGATGTCCTTGCTCTGGGCTTCGGCGCATTCGCGCGTGCAGCCGGACACAGCGAACTTCAGTTTGTGCGGCGAGCGCAGACCCTTGTAGCGGTTCTCCAGATGCAGAGCCATCTGCACGCTGTCCTGCACGCCGTAGCGGCACCAAGTGCTGCCCACGCACGACTTCACCGTGCGGGTCGACTTGCCGTAGGCATGGCCGGTCTCGAAGCCGGCGGCGATCAGCTCGGCCCAGATGTCGGGCAGCTCGTGCAGTTGCGCGCCGAACAGGTCGATGCGCTGGCCGCCGGTGATCTTGGTGTAGAGCTGGTACTTCTTGGCCAAGTTGCCGATGGCGATGAGGCCTTCGGGCGTGATCTCGCCGCCGGGGATGCGCGGCACTACCGAATAGGTGCCGTTCTTCTGCATATTGGCCATGAAGGTGTCGTTGGTGTCTTGCAACGGCACCAAGGACGGATCCTGGATCGGCCGGTTCCAGCACGAAGCCAGAATGGAAGCCACGGTCGGTTTGCAGATGTCGCAGCCCATCCGGCCGCGACCATGCCGCGCCAGCAAGGTGTCGAAATCTTCGATGCTTTCGACGCGCACGATGCCGTAGAGCTCCTGGCGGGTATAGGCAAAGTGCTCGCACAAACTGCGGTCCACCGCCACGCCGCGCGCCGCGAGTTCATGCTCGAACACCTGCTTGAGCAGGGCCGAGCAGCCGCCGCAACCTGTGGAGGCCTTGGTGCAGGCCTTGATGCCGGCCAGATCGGCGCAACCGCCGTCGATGGCGTCGCAGATCGCGCCCTTGCTCACGTTGTGGCACGAGCAGATGGTGGCCGCGGCGGGCAAGGCGTCGGCGCCCAGCGCAGGCCGGCCTGCGGCGGCAGGCAGGATGAGACTGGCCGGATCGGCCGGCGGCGCGATCCCGTTCTGCACGTATTGCAGCAGCGTGTCGTAGTAGCTGTTGTCGCCCACCAGCACCGCCCCCAGTACGCGCTTGCCGTCTTCCGACACGATCAGGCGGCGATACGAGGCGCCGGCCTCGTCGATGAAGCGGTAGCTGCGCGAGCCCGGCGTGCGGCCGTGCGCGTCGCCGATCGAGCCCACATCCACACCCAGCAGCTTGAGCTTGGTGGACATGTCGGCGCCCTGGAACGGCTGCGCCGGCGCGCCGCACAGCTCGGCGGCCACGGTGCGCGCCATCTGGTAGCCCGGCGCGACCAGGCCGAAGACCTGGCCGTTCCACGCGGCGCATTCGCCGATCGCGTAGATGTGCTCGTCGCTGGTGCGGCAATGGTCGTCGATCGCCACGCCGCCGCGTTCGAACTGCTTGAGCCCGGCCGTGCGCGTGATGCCGTCGCGTGGGCGGATGCCAGCCGAGAACACAATGAGATCGGTCTCCAGCCATTCGCCTTCGGCGGCGAAGTTCATGCGGTAGCGGTAATAGGCGCCGTCGCGGATATTGAGCGTCGAACGCGACAGATGGACGCGCACCCCCAAGGCCTCGATGCGGGCCTTCAAGGCCGCGCCGCCCTCGTCGTCGAGCTGCGCGGGCATCAGGCGCGGCGCGAACTCCACGACGTGCGCCTCCAGCCCCAGAAGCTTGAGGGCATTGGCCGCCTCCAGCCCCAGCAGGCCGCCGCCCACCACCACGCCGCGCCGCGCGCCCCGGGTCGATTCGCGTATCAGGTCCAGGTCTTCGAGGGTGCGATAGACCAGTCTGGAGGCGCCCTCGGCGCCCTCCACCGGCGGCACGAACGGAAAGGAACCCGTGGCGATCACCAGCTTGTCGTAGGCATGGCTGCCCGCATCTGTGATCACCGTCCGATTCTTGCGGTCGATCTTGCGTACGGGGGTGCCCAGGTG
>DAIDKG010000212.1 GCA_027450125.1 Bordetella sp.
CGCGCGGGCCATCCGGAAAGGCGACGAGGTCATCGGGGTTGCGGCGGGGTTTCCCACTACTGTCAATCCCATACTCCAGTTCGGTGCCGTGCCGGTACTGGTAGACATCGACCTGGCCACCCACAATATCGATGCCACCAAGATCGAAGCGGCCATCACGCCCAAGACCAAGGCCGTCATGCTGGCGCACTCGCTCGGCAACCCATTCAACCTGGAAGTCGTCACGGCGCTGTGCAGAAAATACGGACTGTGGCTGATTGAAGATTGCTGCGACGCCCTGGGCGCCACCTACCAAGGGCGGAAGGTGGGGACCTTCGGCGATCTGGCCACGCTCAGCTTCTACCCCGCGCATCACATCACCATGGGCGAAGGTGGCGCCGTGCTGACCAATGATCTCGAACTCAAGCAAATCGCGGAGTCATTCCGCGACTGGGGCCGGGACTGCTATTGCGCCCCAGGCAAGGACAACACCTGCGGCCAGCGCTTTTGCTGGAAGCTGGGCGACATGCCGCAAGGCTACGATCACAAATACACCTACAGTCATCTGGGCTACAACCTCAAGATTTCCGACATGCAGGCCGCATGCGCGCTGGCGCAGATGGATCGGCTCGACGGTTTCATCGAAACCCGGCGCGCGAATTTCGCCTATTTGAAGGATCGCCTCACGCGCTGCGAGGAATTCCTGCACCTGCCCGAGGCCACGCCGAATTCAGTCCCGTCATGGTTCGGCTTTCCTGTCATCCTGAAGGAAACGGCGAACGCCAGGCGCGTCGATCTGCTGAGCTACCTGGATCAGTACAAAATCGGCACGCGGCTGCTCTTTGCGGGCAATCTGACGCGACAACCTTATATGGAAGGCAAGACTTTCCGCGTCAGCGGCGATCTGACCAATTCGGATATTGTCATGAACCAGACGTTCTGGCTGGGCGTATTTCCAGGCCTGGACCGAGAAATGCTCGACTTCGTCGTCGATCGCCTGGAAACATTCTTCGGCGTCAATTTCTGACGTACATCTGATTGGGAAGTGTTTTTTGTGAACCGCAAGTTTGATTTCATGAACATGGCCAGAGACAGGATCGCCCGGCAATGCGTCTGCTGCGGTGGCGACGATCTCGCGCGCCTGCCGGCGGTACTGATGCCGTTCGTCGCCTACCGGGCGTTCGGATGGCAGGCCCAGAAGATAGACGAAACCTGGGGCTTGCGAACCATAGAATCCGGATATGCCTACCCGCTCTGCAACTCGCTGTGCTGCCGCGATTGCGGTCTTTTGTTTCTCGACATACGGTTTTCGGAATCGGAGCTCGCTTCGCTATACGATGATTACCGCAAGGAGTCGTACAACGAAATGCGCGAGCGCTTCGAACCCGGATACCTGGAGCGTGCGCGGCAATTAAGCATTCCTATCAGTTATAGGCCAAGAGTCGAGGAATTTCTTAAGCCATATATCAAGCGGCCGTTATCCATACTGGACTGGGGCGGCGACACGGGCCGCAACACCCCCTTCAATGACCAGGCCGAGGTTTTCGATATCTACGACATCAGCGGGGCAGCCCCGACCACGGCCCGAGCCAGATGCGTGAACAAGGACCAAGCCCAGGCCAAGACGTATTCCCTCGTTATCTGCAGCCATGTGCTGGAACACACGCCCTATCCGTCCGACATATTGAACGACATCAAGCCGGCGATGGGCGCCGATTCCATACTCTACATAGAAGTGCCGCTGGAGCACGTCATGCGCGACAACGACGGCGATTTTCTCGAGAAAAAGCGGTATTGGCACGAACACGTGAATTTTTATTCGAAAGAATCCCTCATCCAGCTGATCAGGAACGTAGGCATGACGCCGCTGGCCATAGGCGAAATACCCTATTCGGCCGAATCGGAAAAACCGGATGTCTACCAGGTGATATGCAAATTGAATGATGAGACCGGCCTGAAAACAGGCAGTCAAAGGATACAAAAATGAGCGGCATTTCCAACAAAGATCGAGAAATTTTCGAGAATCTATTCGTTCTCGAACTTGCCAACAACCATTGGGGAAAGCTCGACCGCGGCCTGAAAATCATCATGGACCACGGCACGGTCGCTCGCTACAACAACGTCAAGGCTGCCATCAAGCTGCAATTCCGGGATGTCGACGAGTTCATACACCCCGAATTCAAGGGCGACACGGCGCTGCGCTATATCAAGAAAACCGAAGACACCAAACTCAGCAAAGACGATTTCTCACGCATGGTGGAGAAGATCCGGTCCATAGGCTGCATTCCCATGGCGACGCCGTTCGATGAGGCCTCGGTCGACCTATGCATCGATTTCGACATGCCGATCATCAAGATCGCAAGCTCCGACATGAACGACTGGATGCTGATCGAAAAAATCGCTTCCACGCGCCGCCCCACCATTGCCTCGACCGGCGGCGCCTCGGAAAAGGATCTCGACGATCTCGTCAAGTTTTTCGAAAGGCGCAATATTCCGCTCGCGATCAACCATTGCGTGTCCCTCTATCCCAGCGAGGACGACGAACTCTGCCTCGACCAGATCGACTATTTGCGCCAGCGCTATCCCAACCACGTGGTCGGCCTTTCCACGCATGAATACCATGATTGGTCCTCGTCCATGCTGATCTCGTACGGCAAAGGGGCGCGCACCTGGGAACGCCACATCGACATCGAATATGAAGGCGTTCCGGTTTCCAGCTATTGCTCCCTGCCGGAACAATGCGACACCTGGTTCAAAGCCTTCCACAAAGCCCGGGAAATGTGCGGAGGCGTCGGCAAGAGCCGGCGCATCATCACCCGCAAGGAAACCGAGTACCTGGATGCCCTGGTGCGCGGCGCCTATGCCCGCAAGGACCTGGAGCCCGGCTACGTCTTCAGCAAAGAGGCTTTCGAAAGAGACTTCTACCTGGCCATCCCGCTGCACAAGGGGCAGTTGTCCTGCCGCGAAGTCATGAATGGAGAGAAACTGCTGCAGCCCATCAAGGCGAACGAACGCCTGACCATCGACCATATCGATGGCCCCTACAGCGAAACCTCGACGCTCAAAAACCTCATTCAGAACCGTGGGCTTTAAACCTGCATGAAACGCGTTTCCGAGCTGGAGAGCATGGAGGCGACATCCT
>DAIDKG010000213.1 GCA_027450125.1 Bordetella sp.
TGATCGCGCGCGACATGCTGCTTTACCGGAAGCGGACCTACAAGGAGTTTTTAGGGTCCGACGAAGGCATTGCCACCAATATCCTGGCGGATCGGCTCAAGCGCATGGTCGAGCACGGACTCGTCGTCCGCGAGGACGATACGGACGGCAGGGGGCAGGTCTATCTGCCCACGGCGAAAGCGCAAGCGCTCGAGCCGGTGCTGGCCGCCATGGCAAAGTGGGGCATGGAAAATGGGCCGTCCACACTGCGGGTTCCTTCCTGACCGAAAAAGGAAGATGTCATGACTACTCAGCAACAACACGGCAATCAAGGCAACAAGGGCTATGCCCTCATTACTGGCGCATCGTCGGGCATAGGCGCGATCTATGCCGATCGTCTCGCTCGCCGCGGCTACAACCTCATTCTGGTGGACCGTCGCGCCGATCGGCTGCAAGAACTGGCGGCCCGTATCGCGGCCGAGACGGGCCGCGAGGTCGAGACGGTTGTGGCCGATCTCGGAGATCGCGCGTCGCTCGTCCGCGTGGAAACCCTGCTGCGCAGCGATGCGCGCATCACCATGCTGGTCAACAACGCCGGCGTGGCATCTCTCCTGCCGGCGCTGGCTGCCGACGTGGATGAAATGAGCGGCCTCATTGCGCTCAATGTCGATGCGCTCACTCGCCTGAGCTATGCGGCGGCTCCCGGTTTTGTCGCGCGCGGCAACGGCACCATCGTTAATATCGCGTCCGTCGTGGCCATCGCGCCCGAAATGCTCAATGGCGTCTATGGCGCCAGCAAAGCCTATGTTCTGGCTTTCAGCCGGTCCTTGCACAGCGAACTGGCCGACAAGGGCGTGCGTGTGCAGGTGGTGCTCCCCGGCGCCACGGCCACCGATATATGGCCCAATGCCGGGAAGAAGCTTGAAGAGCTGCCCAAGGAAATCGTCATGACCACGGACGCCATGGTCGACGCGGCACTGGCCGGTCTGGATCAGGGCGAATTCGCGACGATTCCCGCGTTGCCCGAGACGGCCGATTGGACCCGCTTCGAAGAGGCGCGCCAGGCACTCATGCCTAATCTGTCGCGCGCCGAACCGGCGGCGCGCTATCGCACGGCGGCTTGAGTCGCGAGTTCGTCCGCCTGGCGCTACCAGGCGTGCAGCGCGTCGTCGGGGAAGGTACCGTCCTTGACCGCCGCGACATAGTCCGCGAAGGCTGCCTGCACGCCCGGAGCGCCTTGCATGAAATTGCGCACGAATTTCGCCATACGTCCGAGATTGATTCCCAGCATGTCGTGCATGACCAGGACCTGCCCGGCCGTGCCGCGGCCCGCGCCGATGCCGATCGTGGCGCAGGTTCGCATCTGGCCGGTGATGTCGGCTGCCAGCCGGGCGGGAACCATCTCCAGCACCAGCATGCTCGCGCCCGCGGCCTCGAGCGCCAGCGCGTCGTTGCGCATGCGCGCGGCGTCTTCGTCCTGCCTGCCCTGGACACGATAGCCGCCCAGCGCCGCCACTGTCTGCGGCGTGAGTCCCAGGTGGCCGCAGACGGGCACGCCGCGTTCGATCAGGAACGCCGCCACGTCGACCGCCCAGCCGCCGCCCTCGAGCTTGATCATCTGCGCGCCGGCCTGCATGAGCTGCACGGCCGACGCCATGGCCTGTTCACGCGACTGCTGATAGCTGCCGAAAGGCAGGTCGGCGATGAGGAGCGCGCTGCCCTGAGCGCGCGCCAGACCCTGCGCGACGCACTGGGTGTGATAGCGCATGTCTTCCAGCGATACCCCGACGGTGGTCGACCGGCCCTGGCAGATCATGCCCAGAGAATCGCCCACCAGAATGCAGTCGACGCCCGCGGCGTCCGCTGTCGCCGCGAAGGTGGCGTCGTAGGCAGTGAGCATCGCGATCTTTTCGCCGCTCGCATGCATGTCGGCGATGCGGGTGGTCGTGATTTTTTTGCGCCGTGTTTGCGCGTCGCCGCCGTAGGGCGATGCCGTTTCGCTGGCGGCAGCGGACGCGGCGGCCTTGTCGCCTTGAGATGAACGATTTGTCATGGTTGAGCTCGGGTGTCGTCAGGCTTCAGCCCAGCGCCACGCGCAATTGGGCTTCGAGATGCGAGGTGGGCATGACGCGCCAGCCGCTTTGCGCATAGCGCAGCCAGCGGCCCAGGACCAGGTGCGTGAGCAGGCTGGCCTGGGCTGCGACGTCGGCATCGGGCGGCATCGCGCCGGTGGTG
>DAIDKG010000214.1 GCA_027450125.1 Bordetella sp.
CAGCTGGGCCGGCGCGCCGAGGATGTGAAGGTGTTCATGGGCGCCACCCTGATCGTGGGCCGCACGGAGGCGCAGGCCCGGGAAAAGTTCGAGGAATACCGCAAGTACGTCAGCACCGAAGGCGCGCTGGCCCACGCCGCCGCGTCGATGGGCATCGACTTCGCCAAGTACGACATCGACGAACCCATAGACACCGGCAGGAGCCAGGCCATCGTCTCGAACGTCGAGGCCATGACGCGTGCCAGCGGCCCGCAATGGACGCGCCGCAAACTGCTCGAGCAGATGGTCCTGGGCAGCCGGCAGGCGCCGTGGATCGGCTCGGCCGACCAGATCGCGACCCAGCTCATCGAATGGAGCGCCCAGACCGGCGTCGACGGCTTCAACCTCTCGCGCACCGTCGTGCCCGAGTGCTTCGACGATGTCATCGATCTACTGATTCCCCGGCTGCAGGAGCGCGGCGCCTACAAGACCACCTACGGGCAAGGCTGCTACCGCGAAAAGCTGTTCGGCCAGGCCCGGCTGCCCTCCAGCCATCCGGCGGCAGGCTATCGCGGCAAGCCCGCATGAACGGCAATCGCGGTCGAGCCCAAGCAAAGGACGCCACCATGATCGACAAAGCGACGTATCGCCAGGCCATGTCGGGCCTGGGTGCGGCCGTCAGCGTGGTCACCAGCGCCGGCCAGGCAGGCCTGGCCGGATGCACCGTTTCCGCGGTCTGCTCCGTGACGGACGAACCGCCGACGCTGCTGGTCTGCATCAACCGGGCAAGCAAGAACAACGCCATCATTCGCGCCAACGGCAATCTCTGCGTCAATGTCCTGGCCGGCGATCAACGCCACATCGCGCTGCAGTTCGCATCCAAGGACGCGTCGATGGAATCGCGCTTCGCCGCGGGCGAGTGGGATCGGCTTGAAACCGGGGCGCCTGCGCTGCTCGGAAGCATCGCCGCGCTCGATTGCGAGGTCATGTCGATGAACGAAGTCGGCACGCACACCGTCTTCTACTGCGAGATCAAGGCCCTGCGCAGCTCGGGCGGCCGGGAGGGCCTGATCTACTTCGGCCGGGACTTCCACCGCCTGCAATCGGCCGCGCACGCGGCCCATGCGTAGACGGCGGGCGCGCATGTTCGGCCTGCCCCTGGTTCGACACCGGCCCAGCCCGTCGACCGTCATCGCCGTGGCGCAGCTGCTGGGAACGTCGCTGTGGTTCAGCGCGAACAGCGCCGCGCAAGACCTGGCCCGAGCGTGGCACATCGGCAATGGCGACATCGGCTGGCTGACCAGCGCCGTGCAGGCCGGATTCATCGCCGGAACCCTGTTCATGGCGCTGGCCGGCATGGCCGATCGCTTCCGGGCGAGCCGCATCTTCGCCATCAGTACGATCGCCGGCGCCTTCTTCAATGCCTGCTTTGCCTGGTTTTCCCACGGCCTGCCCGACGCCATGCTGTACCGGTTCCTCGTCGGCGTTTCCCTGGCCGGCATCTACCCGCTGGGCATGAAGCTCATCGTCAGCTGGGAACCGCGGCGCACGGGCATGGCGCTGGCGCAACTGGTGGCCATGCTCACGCTGGGTACCGCGCTGCCGCATCTGCTGCGCCAGCTCGGCGCGGGCCTGCCCTGGCAAACCGTAATCCTCGCCTCTTCGGTCCTCGCCCTGTCCGGCGGCGGCCTGATCTACGCGCTCGGGGAAGGCCCGCACCTGCCGCAGGCCCGCGCCCGCGCCCGTGCCGGCGCGGGCGGCAGCGGGGCCGCGGTGCTGTCGGCCTTCAAGGCCCGGCCTTTCCGCGCCGCCGCCTGGGGCTATTTCGGGCACATGTGGGAGCTCTATGCATTCTGGACCGTGGTGCCCGTCCTGGTCTCGCGCACCACGATCGCGGGTCTCGTGCCGGGCTGGGGCGTATCCGGCATGTCTTTCGCGGTCATTGCCGCCGGGGCATTGGGATGCATCGCCGGGGGCATGCTGACCCGGCGCCTGGACAGCGCGCCCGTGGCATTGGGCGCGCTCTCGATTTCCGGCACCTGCGGGGCCATCTTCGCCTGGTCCTGGCCGGTGCTGCCGCCGCTGGCACTGGCCATGCTCATGCTGTTGTGGGGCGCGGCCGTGGTGGCCGATTCGCCCCAATTCTCGGCGCTCTCGGCCCGCAGTTGCCCCCCGGATCTGGTGGGATCGGCCCTGGCGATACAGAACGCCATCGGCTTTGCCATCACCGTGGTCTCGATCTCGCTATGCACCGACCTGCTGGCGCGGATGGGCCTGGACGCCGTATGGCTGCTGGTGCCCGGGCCGATCGTCGGCCTGGCCGGATACCTGCTGACCATCCGGGGCGACCGCCCCGCGGCGCAAGCCTAGGCCTGTTAACGCTAAAAGGAGCTGCTTCTTTTAGCGTTAACAGACCCTAGAACACGCAACGCAGCATGGCGCAGGCCAGCGCACCGATGACGACCACGGCCAGGAACGGCAGGCGCAACCGCAGCGCGAGGGCTGCGGCGGCAAGCGCGCCCAACCGCGCATCGAAGACGATGCGCGTGCCGCTGGCCAGGGTGTTCATCACCGTCAGCGAAGCCAGCAAGGCCACGGTAAGGCTGCCCGCGATCACGCCCATGCGCGGATTGCTCAACCAGCGCGCAGGCAGGCTGTAGCCCAGCAGCTTGGTCGCATAGGCGACGACGCTGGCCAGCGCGATCCAGGCCCACAACAGTTCCGCCCTCATGACGGCTCTCCGCTTTTTGGGGGCGCGCCGGCCCTCTCGGTCCCGAGCGCCAGGCCAGGCGCCTCGTACGCTCGGCTGCGCCACACGCCCCAGGCCGCGCCCACGGCGGCGGCCAGCAGGATCGGCAGGCCCGCAGGCAGCCAGGGAATGGCCGTGGCCGTGACCAGCCCGCAGACCAGGGCCAGGGCCACGGG
>DAIDKG010000215.1 GCA_027450125.1 Bordetella sp.
CGGCAGCGTGCCGAGCCACTGCACCAGCTCGCGCGTCAGGGTGACGCGGCTGTCCCACAGCAGCTTCTTGCGGGCGGCGCTCCAGGGCCGGTCCGCGATCGGCGCGCCGGCCAGGTTCACGACGGCATCGGGGGCATCGAAATCGTCGATCTCCTCGAGCTTTGCAACCCCTCGCGCGCCGCTGCACAGCGCAGGTACCGCTTGCGGCCGCCGGCTCCAGACGATCAGTTGATGGCCGTCGGCGGCCCAGCGGCGGCACAGGGCGCGCCCGATCAGTCCGGTGCCGCCGGTAAGCAGAATTTTCATGCCCATGGCTTCGGATTCCTATTGCTGTGCTTCGGGCCACTGCTGCGGCACCTTGCGCAGCAGGCTGGGATCGTAGCCCAGCTTGCGCACCTGCGAGACCAGCTTGCCGTATTCGGCTTCGGACAGGTGCGGCTTCCTGGCCATGATCCATACATAGTCGCGCTTGGACCTTGCGATGATGGTGCTGCGGTAGTCGCTGTCCAGGTAGGCGATGACGTATTCGGCCTGGAAGGGCCAGATGAACTGCATGTTCCATCTGGCATTGCCCGTCTGCGGAATCACCGTGCCGACGGGATGCATGGTCTTGAGATCGCCGTCAAAGCTGCCTGCGCGAAAACGCAGCGTCGTCTGCACTCTGCCGTCGGGGCGCATCGCATACGACTCCACCTCGTTGTAGGCATTGCGCTCGGGCCAGGCGGGAATGTCGGCGATCACGTACCACGCACCCATGAAACGCGACAGGTCCACCTTGTCGACGGCCGGCATGAGCGGGTTGGTCGAGCACCCGGTCAACGCGGCGCACCCCAGGACCAGCGCCGCGAGCCTGCGAAGCGAAAGTGCGCCTTTCATGACGTTTCTCCCTGCAGGCCGGGTTTGGCGAACCGGTAGTGCGCGACCAGCCATTGCTGCCCGTTGTCGTAGCCGAAGAGCTCGGCGCAAGCCATCCAGAATATGCGCCAGCGCTGGAACCACAGAGGCGCCAACGCGCTGCCGTACACGCTCGCCAGCGTCTGCATGGCCTGGCTGCGGTTCCGGTCCTGGTTGGCCAGCCAGTCGTTGGCGGTGCGCTGATAGTGCGTGCCGTCGACGAGCCAGCGCGCCTCGATGCGCAAGTGCTGCTGGAACCACAGCAGCGTATCGGCGGCCGGCATGATGCCGCCGGTGAAAAAATGCCGGCCCAGCCAGTTGTCGGCGCCATCGGTCTCGAACGGATACATGAGGTTGCGATGCGCGAACACGTGGACAAACAGCTTGCCCTGCGGTGCGAGCCAATCGGCGATGCGCGACATCAGCGCGGTGTAGTTGCGCATGTGCTCGAACATTTCCACCGAGACGCAGCGATCGTAGGCGCCTGAGGGCAGGGTCAGCACATTGACGTCGCAGGTGATCACCTCGATATTGTCCAGGCCCAGGTCGCGGCTGCGCGCCTGGATGAACTGCCGCTGCGACGCGGAGTTCGACACCGCCGTGATGCGGGCGTCGGGAAAGCGCTGTGCCATCCACAAGGTCAGCGATCCCCAGCCGCATCCGAGTTCCAGAATGCGCTGGCCGTCCTGCAGCTCGGCACGCTCGGCGTAGAGCGCCAGCATCGCCTCTTCCGCTTCGTCCAGCGTCTCGCTGCCGGTCGGGTAGTAGCACCCCGAATACTTCAGGCGCGCGCCCAGGCACAGGTGGAAGAATTCGGGCGGCAGTTCGTAGTGCTGCGCATTGGCCTCCTGCGTGTGGATGGCCAGGGGACTGCGGTTGAGCTCGCGGATCAGCTCCAGGTAGCGGGTTGCCGTGCCGGATGCGCTTGCGGCCCGTTCCTGCTGCAGGCGCTGCCGGCACAGGCGCCGGATGCCCTGGCGCACCAGCGCGTCGGGCAGCCAGCCCCGTTCCGCCAGCCCAAGCAGGCCGGGCGCGGGAAGGTCGGCGGGTAATGGGGCGTCCATCATGGTCGCGGTGCTCATCATTGACCTCGTTCTGAGTCGTCGGAATGGGGAAACCAGGGAAAGAAAAGCGCGGTCGAGCGCTGGTATGCGCGGTAATCGTCTCCACGCGTGCGCAGCGCCTGCATTTCGGTGTAGGGAATGCCGCTGATCCAGCGCAGGAACACGTACATCGTCACGGGTCCGAGCCAGCTCGCCGCCTGAATGGGAGACCCGGCGGCCAGCGCGGCGTAGGCGAACCAGTGACACCATTCGAAGAAATAATTCGGGTGCCGGCTGTAGCGCCACAATCCGATCCGGCATGTACGGCCCCGGTTGTCCGGGTCGCCGCGAAAGCGCGCCAGCTGGCGGTCGGCGAGCGCCTCGCCCGCTACCGAGACGACCCAGACCGCCACCGCCACGATGAGCCAGGGGGCTGCCGGGGTGACGGGATTGGCCGCGACGGCGGTGTAGGGAATGGCGAACAGCACCACCAGGGCAGCCTGAAAGGCGAACAGGCCGTAGATTTTTGCCTGATGCCCGTGCCAACGTTCGCGCAAGGCCCGGTAGCGTCCGTCCTCGCCTTCGCCCAGGCGCAGCCAGAGATGCCGTGCCAGCCTCAGCGACCAGATGCCGCCCAGCGCGGCAAGCAGCACGCGCGGCGTGGCCGCGCCGGTTCCCGTTGCGGCCATCAGCAGCGCCCCCAGTCCCAGGCATGCCGACCATACGACGTCGACGATGCCGATGTTTTGCGTCCGGCGTTGCAGGGCCCAGGCCGCGGTCATCGCGGCCCAGGCCAGAATCGCCAGCAGCCCCAGTTGCTGCCATGCGTTCATTGCGCACCTCCATCAGCCATCCGGGGCGCGGCGCCGCCGGCAGACCACCGCGCGGCCAGGCCGGCCAGCAGGGGCAGCGCGATCCCCCAGCCGGCGGACAGCCCGGCGAGCGCACGAACCGCGGGCGGCTCGAAGAGCACGGCCTGCCAGCCGCGCGATGCGCTCCAGTACGCCAGCGGCCCGCCTGCCAGGCCCAGCGCACAGGCCCACAACGGGCGCCGGCGCAGCCAGGACATGGAATGGTTCAGAGTCATGGCGAAGGCCACCCACAGGGCCAATATCCACAGCGGCGCGCCCGGGGGGGCCGACAGGTCTGCGGCGGCATAGTGCAGCCAGCCCAGCGAGGCCAGGCTGCCGTCGATCGACAGCCCGCACAGCAGGGCGATGCCCGCCAGGCGCAGGTCTGCGGCGCGCTGGTCCGAGACCAGGATCTGCCATGCCAGGAATGCCGCCGCTGCCAGGCAGCCCGGCAGCGCATCGCCACGGCCTGCACCGACGACGGCGGCGAACCAGACGGCTTCATAGCCGAGAAAGTTGGCCAGGGACTTCATGCCGCCGGCTCCGCCTTGGGGGTGGTCCATCCGCCTGCGCCCGGCTGCGCGCCGGGACGCGCGAGCAGCAGGTGGGAGACGCCGATCGACCGTTCGCGAAAGCCTCCCTCGCAGTAGGCCAGATAGAACTCCCACATGCGCGCGAAGCGGTGGTCGAATCCCTGGGCGAGCACGGCGTCCAGACGAACCAGGAAGCGCTCGCGCCACGCCTGCAGGGTGTGCGCGTAGGAAAGGCCGAAATCCTCCAGGTGTACCAGGGCCATGTCCGAAGCCCGGGTCTTGGCCGACAGCATGCTTTGCACCGAAGGAATGAAGCTGCCCGGAAAGATGTGGCGCTTGATGAAATCGACCGACCGCAGCGCCTGGCGGTAGCGATGGTCCTCGATGGTGATGGCCTGCACCAGCGCCAGGCCGTCCGGTTTGAGCAGTTCGGCGATCTTGGCGAAATAAGTCTGCAGATACTGGGCGCCGATGGCCTCGATCATTTCGATGGAGACCAGCTTGTCGTATTGCCCCTGCAGATCGCGGTAGTCCTGGCACAGGACCTGCACTTTGTCCTGCAGGCCGGCTTGTGCAATGCGCGCCGTCGCCAGCGCATGCTGCTCTTTCGAGATCGTGGTGGTGACCACCCGGCAACCGTAATGCCGGGCTGCATGCAAGGCGAAGCCGCCCCAGCCGCTACCTATTTCCACCACCGTGTCGTGGGGCTGCAGGTCCAGCTTGCGGCAGATGGTGTCCAGCTTGCGCGTCGACGCCTGCTCCAGCGTATCGTGCGGGCCGTCCCACATGGCCGACGAGTACATAAGGTCGTCGGAGAGAAAAAGGCTGAAGAAGTCGTTGCCCAGGTCGTAGTGCTCGGCGATATTGCGGCGGCTGCCGGCGCGCGTGTTGCGCCGCAAGGCGTGCCAGCAGCGCATGGCCAGCCCGCTGTAGCGCGCCAGTCCGGATTCCATCTGATCGAGCCGGTCCCGGTTGCGCACGAGCAGGCGCACCAGCCCCGCGAGATCGTCGCATTCCCAGAGCCCGTCGCCGTAGGCCTCGCCGGCGCCGACGCTGCCGCCCAGCGCCAGCTGGCGGTAGAAGGCCAGGTCGCGGACCGCGACATGCACGCACAGGTCCGGGGCGCCTGCGCCTTGCGTGCCCAGTTCCGTGCGCGCCAGCGGATCGTCCAGGATCAGGCGGCCGCCCTGCAGACCGGCCAGGTTCTTCAGGACCTGGCGGCGCAGCAGCGCATCCAGCCAGCTTGCAGGGCGCGCATCCTGAGGCGTAGGCGCGTATGCGCCCAGGTTCTTGTGCAGACTTGCCTGTGTCATTTCCGGACTCCTGATTGCGTTGTGTCTTGCCTCATGTGCTCGTGAACAGGATTGCGCTTGAGCCACAGGCGCAGCGCCTGCCAGTAGATGGCGCCGATGACCTGGGCCGTCATGAGCGGATAGCGCCACAGCACGCGCGCCAGCGTCCTGCCGTTCAGCGGATGCCGCGTCATGGACAGGTCGGCGTCGAATTCGCATGTCCCGGCGTTCATCACTTTCATGTGCACCCGCAGTGTCTGGTCGGGAGCGGTGAGGGTCCAGTCGTACCCGCGGTCCATGGCCATGAAAGGCGAGACGTGAAAGTCCTTGGCAAACTGCCAGCGCAGCCACGGTCCGCGGTGTTCCGCGCCGGATACCGGCAGCACGTAGCTGTGTCTTTCCGCCCAGGGCGTATTGGTGATGTCGGCCACGATGGCCTGCAGCGTCGAGCCGTCGGCGGCGTAGCAGTAGTAGAACGTCACGGGGTTGAAGACGTATCCGGCGTAGCGCAAGTGCGTCAGCATGCGAATCGGGCCGTCGATCCGCAGGCCGGCAGCCTCGTACACGCGTTCGCGTATCGTGTCGGACAGCGGCCGGGCGCTGTCGCCGAAGTAGTCGCTGCGTTGCCACTGGGCGAGATTGCGCCGGTTCACCGACCACAGCCAGCGTCGCCGGAAAACGTGATCCAGTTCGTCCAGGTCCAGCATCAGCTGGGCGATCCGGTACGTAAAGGCGTGGGGGGCCGGCCCGTGGCGCGCGTGGATGACGCGGCCTTCGTAGACCGCGCTGTGCAGGGCGCCCGCCGGTGTCGGGACCCGGCTCATCCCGTAGTCTCCAGCGCGCCAGCGCCGCGCATGGGCGCCGTCTCCGGCGCAGCCCCCGGTCCGCAGCCCAGTCCTTGCGCGATGTCCAGCGCGCTGTGCATGCCATCTTCATGGAATC
>DAIDKG010000216.1 GCA_027450125.1 Bordetella sp.
GAGGCCAGCGCCTCGCCGCGGAAACCCATGGAAGCGACCGACTCCAGTTCGGCCAGGTCGCGTATCTTGCTGGTCGCATGGCGCATCAGGGCCAGCGGCAGCTCCTCGGGCGGGATGCCGCCGCCGTCGTCCGAGACGGCGATGCGCTTGATGCCGCCGCCATCGAGGCGCACCTCGATGGCGCGCGCGCCGGCGTCCACGGCGTTTTCCAGCAACTCCTTGAGCACCGAGGCCGGCCGCTCGATGACTTCGCCCGCGGCGATCTGGCTGATCAGCAGGTCGGGCAGGGCGGCGATGGGACGGCGGTCGGGCATGGGGTGTGGCGCTCAGGGTCGATGCGGTCATTTTATCCGCAGGGTGGCGCCAAACCCACAGAACCAAGGTGTTCGTTCTGATCTTAAGGTATAGTCCATAACCTTTTGTTTTTGCAAGATATTGCTATGGCTGATTTGCTGAACATGATTCTGCACATCGACCAGACGCTAGGCGTTTGGGTTAACCAGTACGGCGCCTGGGTCTATCTGGTTTTGTTCTTGATCGTGTTTGCTGAAACGGGCCTGATCGTCATGCCCTTTCTGCCAGGGGATTCCTTGCTCTTCATCGCCGGGGCGTTCGGCGCCGCGGGCACCATGAACGTGGCGCTCGTGACCGTGCTGCTGCTGTTTGCCGCCATCCTGGGCAACACGGTGAACTTCCTCATCGGCCGCGCGGTCGGCAAGCAGGTCTATACGGCCGACTGGCGCTTCCTGGACCGCAATGCGCTGATGCGCACGCATGTCTTCTATGAAAAGCACGGCGGCAAGGCCGTGGTGCTGGCGCGCTTCATTCCGGTCATCCGGGCCTTCGCGCCCTTCGTGGCCGGCGTGGCCGAAATGTCTTTTGCGCGCTTTCAGTTCTTCAATGTTGCTGGCGCGCTGCTTTGGGTGCTGCTGCTGGTGCTGGCAGGGTATTTCTTCGGTAACATTCCTTTCATCAAAGAGCATTTGAATACCATCGTGCTGGTTGGCCTGGCCGCCGCTGCGGTGCCCGTCGGTCTGGGCGTACTGGTCAAACTGGCTCGAAGGAAATGAAATGAGCCCGGCTTCGAGGCCCATGGCATCAACCGCTGAAAAGACACTGCCGAAACTGAAGGACGACCGACTCGCAGCCATCGTCGCGCAGAGCCCCGTTTTCGTCGTCCATACCGACTCCAGCACGCGCCTGCTGGCGGCGGCCGCGTCCACCGCGACTTTGCTCGGCTATCCCGCCGCCTACCTGGCTCAGGTGAGCCTGAACGACCTGGTCATGCCCGAGCATGCGGGCGAACTCCAGGCGCTCATGGACCGCACGCTGTCGGAGGGCGAGCCGCAAAAAGGGGTGATTCCGTTTCTGCGGGCCGAGGAAGGCTGTTGCTGGCTCGAACTCTTCGTGCAGCTGGCGGCCAATCCGGACGGCGGGGAAGAGCCGCGCTTTGACGTGTTCGGCTACGACGTCACCCCCTGGGTGACAACGGAGCGCCAGCTGCGCGACGAGTCCCGCCGCGATCCGCTGACCGGCATGTCCAACCGCGCCCACCTGCGCGAGTGGATGATCGAATCCATCGATAACGGCGTGGCGTCGGGCAAGGCCTTTGCCGTGATGATGCTGGACCTGGACGGCTTCAAGCGCATCAACGACTCCCTGGGCCACGATATCGGCGACGCCTTGCTGCATGCGGTCGGCAAGCGCCTGAAGGCCCAGTTGCATGAAAACGACGTTTTCGCCCGCCTGGGCGCGGACGAGTTCGTCCTGGTGGCCGGCGCCGTGGATGAGGGCGACACCTGGGACCGCCTGGCGGCCCGCATTATTGCCGCGATGCAGCGGCCGTTTTCGGTGGCCGGGCAGCAACTGCGCGTGACGGTCAGCATCGGCATTGCCCTGTACCCGGAAGACGGGCTCAAGAGCAACGAGCTTCTCAAGCACGCCGACCTGGCGATGTACAGCGCCAAGGAACGCGGCAAGAACCAATTCGTGTTCTATTCGCCGGACTTCGAGAAGGTGAAGGCGGAAGCCTTCTCCCTGGAGCAGGACATGCTCTCGGGGATCCGGACGGGGGAGTTCGAGCTGCACTACCAGCCCATCGTCGACGCTCGTACCCGCGAGGTGCTTGCGGCCGAGGCGCTGATGCGATGGAATCATCCCCACGGGCAGAGGCCGCCGACGGCGTTCATCCCGCTGGCCGAGGACAACGGCCTGATCAACCTGCTGGGCAGCTGGGCGCTGCGCATGGTGTGCGCGCAGCTGGCCCGCTGGGACGCGCGCGGAATCTCGCTGGCCTATGTCGGGGTCAACGTCTCGCCCGTCCAGTTCCAGAACCCGGCGTTCTCGCAGTCGGTGATGAGCGCGGTGCGCGAGTCGGGCATCGATCCGGGCCGCCTGGTCCTGGAGATCACCGAAGGCACGCTGATCAAGAATCCTGAGCAGACCGAAGCCATCCTGTCCCGGCTGCATGCGTTCGGCGTGCGCTTTGCCATCGACGATTTCGGCACCGGCTACTCGAACCTGTCGTACCTGCGCCGCTTCCCCATTTCCGAGATCAAGATCGACCGCAGTTTCGTGAGCGACATCATGGAGTCGGGCAATGATCGCGCGATCGTCTCGGCGATGCTTTCGCTCGCCCGCGAGCTCGATCTATCCGTCGTCGCCGAAGGGGTCGAGACCGAAGAGCAGCTTGCGATGCTGGTCGAGCGCGAATGCCAGTACATCCAGGGCTGGCTGTTTTCCAAGGCCTTGCCGCCGGAAGATTTCGAACATTTCGCCGCAACCCAGGAGGTGATCTCGCCCAAAGGGCGAGGCCGCGGGTCCTCTCTCTTCCGAATCTTCTGATGACAAGAAAAAAAACAGTCATCGACAAGTTGTGGAAGCGGATGGGCGTACGCGGGGACGTTCCTTCCCTGCAGCATTCGGCGGAGCACATCATCCGTTCGCTGCAGGACGAACAGGCCAGCGTGACCGACCTGACTTCCCTGGTGCTGTCGGACTTCGCTTTTGCCCAGAAGGTCCTGCGCCTGGCGAATTCGGCGATGTACCGCACCATGGGCGGCGATGTCACGACGGTGTCGCGCGCCATCATGGTGCTGGGCGTGGACACGGTGGAATATCTGGGGCTCGGGCTGCAGCTGCTGAACCAGTTCCAGAGCGCGTCGGGCAGCCGCGAGGATGCGCGCGAGGTGATCGTGCGCGCGCAGATGGCGGCCGAGTTCACGCGAAAAATGACGATCGCGCACGGCACGCAGCCTTCCGAGGAGGCCGTGCTCTGCACCCTGATGTACCAGCTCGCGCGCCTGCTGGTGGTGCTCTACCTGGAAGACGAGTGGGCGCGGGTCCAGGCCAAGCTGGCGGCCGATCCCTCCCTGTCCGAGAGCGAGGCCTGCCGGCAGGTCCTGGGCGCCACGCTGGAGGAAATCGCGGAGGAGGCCGCGCAGCAGTGGAACCTGCCTGGCGAGATCCGCAACTGCATGCAGGCCAATCTGCCCGCCCTGGACGCCTCCACGCCGCAGTCGCACGGCGAGTGGCTGGGCGCCGTGGCGGCGCTGTCGTCCAGCGTCGTGTCCATGATGGAGGCCGATGCCAGCGACGACGAGATCGCCCTCTTCGTCCTGCAATACACCGAGAACCTCGCCCTGGATCCGATGGTCGTGCAAGAGGCGCTGGAGCAGACGCAGGCGCTGAGGGCGACGATCGAATCGGAGAACGAAGTGCCGGTGGCCTCGGTGAGCGAACCGGAATTCGACAGGCCGCATGACTCGGTGGCCAGGCTGGAGGCGGCGCTGGAAGAAATTCGCGGCAAATCCGCCGGCCTGGGGACGACCGCGCTCACTCCCTGGGTCGTGGAAAGCATCATGAACGCGCTGAACCTGAAGACGGGGTTCATGATGTTGCTGCACCCGGGAACCCGCCGCTACCTCGCCCGCTTCGGATTCGGGCCGGGCATACGCGAACGCCTGGATAAATTTTCGTTCGACGCGGGATTCGTGCCGGACATTTTCCATCTGGTGGTGACGAAAAAAGAGCCCACGCTCTGGCTCGACGTCAAGAAGCCGAGCGTCAGCCACCGCCTGCCGGCCTGGTTCACGGCCGAATTCCCCGATGCGCGCTCGGTGTTGCTGGTGCCGGTGCACCTGCAGGGCAAGTGCATCGCGATGATGTGCGGCTGCTGGGGCGACACGCCGTGTTCGAGGGAACTGAGCCTGGGCGAAATCCAGGTCTTGTCCGCGCTCGCGGGCGAGATTTCGGGCAGCTTCGAGCGGGCCATGGCGACCCGCCCGCCTCTCTAGGGCCCGGGCCTGCCTGCGCCTCAGCTCGCGTCGGCCACCGTGCGCGCCAGCGGCGGATTGGTGGTGAAGTACTGGCTGATGCCCGCCATGAGCGCCTGGGCGACCTGTTCCCGATAGACGGCGGTGCGCAGTTTCGCTTCTTCTTCCGGGTTGCTGATGAACGCGGATTCGACCAGCACCGAGGGAATGTCGGGAGCCTTGAGCACGGCGAACCCCGCCTGCTCGACCTGATGGCTGTGCAGGCGGTTGATCTTGGCCAGCTCGCCCAGAAAGACCGAGCCGAGCTTGAGCGAATCGTTGATCTGCGCGGTGGTGGAAAGATCGAGCAGCACCCGGGCGACCTGGGCATCGTGCGTGCTCAGGTTGACGCCGCCGACCAGGTCCGAACTGTTCTCGCGGTTGGCCATCCAGCGGGCCTGCGCGCTGGATGCGCCGTGTTCGGACAGGGCAAACACCGACGAGCCCCGCGCCGAGGGCTTGATGAAGGCGTCGGCGTGGATCGAGACGAACAGATCGGCGCCGGCACGCCGGGCCTTTTCCACGCGCACGTTCAGCGGCACGAAGAAATCGCTGTCGCGCGTCAGGTAGGCGCGCATATTGGGCTGGCTGTTGATCATCGACTTGAGGCGGTCGGCGATGTGCAGCACCACGACCTTCTCGTACAGGCCGGTCCGGCCGATGGCGCCGGGATCCTCGCCGCCGTGGCCGGGGTCGACCGCGATGGTCAGCATGCGCTTGCGGCCCGGACGCTGCGGCATCGGCGGATCGCCCAGCGCGACCGACGGCGCGACCGGATCGCGCGGAGCCGTCTGGCCCCTGACCAGGGGTACCGGCGCGGCGTCGCCGTTCTGCTTCTCGCTGCGCGCGATCTGATCCAGCACGTGCGCCAGGGGGTCGTCGACGTCGGGGCCTGCGCGCTTGTCGTTCAGCACGGCCAGCAGCGGATCCTGCGCGACCTTGGGATATAGGTCCAGCACCAGGCGGTACTGATAGTCGGCCACCGGCTTGAGCGTGAAGACCTGCGGCGCCACGGGCTGCTTCAGGTCGAACACCAGGCGCACCACGTTGGGCCGGTTCTGGGCGACGCGCAGGCTCTTGATATAGGGATCGTTGGGGCGGACCTCGGAGACCAGCTTGTCGAGCGCGTGGCTGGCCGTCAGGCCGTCGATGTCGACGACCAGGCGATCCGGGTGCTCGAGCGTGAAGTGCTGGGTCTTGAGCTCGCTGTCGAGTTCGAGCGTGACGCGTGTGTAGGCGTCGGCCGGCCAGGTTCGCACCGCCAGCAGCGTTGCGGCCTGCGCCAGGCGGGGCACGACGGGAAGCACCAGCAGCGCGGTGCCGGCGCTGATCAGCCGGCGGCGGGTGGCGTTGATGGATGCGGCAGGGCGAGCGCGTTCAACCATGATAGACCTCGGGCAGTGTGGGCTGCGAGGGTTGCATCACGACCAGGCTCCGCATAGGACAGGGAAATCAGCAGATCGGGCGGAGGCAGCAGGCTGCCAGCACGCTCCGGCCATTCGATCAAAACCACCGCATCCTCACGCAGCAAATCGCGAAACCCTGCATCCAGCCATTCACGCGAATCGCTAAATCTATAAAAATCAAAGTGATAGAAGTATAAGTTAGAAACTTTATAGGATTCAAGCAGTGCGTAGCTGGGACTTTTGATCCGCCCCTTTATTCCACATGCGCGCAGCAGCGCCCGGACGAAGGCGGTTTTGCCCGCGCCCAGGTCACCCTGCAGGTGGATGCGCCCTCCGGCCGGCAGCCCGGCCGCGCCGCTGACCAGGGGGGCCAGCCTGCCGGCCAGCGCGTCGGTGGCGGCGTCGTCGGGCAGGCGCAGGGAACGCAGGGCGAGCGGTTCGGTCATCGGGGTGCAGGGTCCAGGGGTGTAAAACAGAGGATGCGCCCGCGATTATAGGGAGCGGGCGCCTGTTTTCCGGAGATCGCCATGGCTACAGGCAAGACACGCGTCGAGCAAGACACCTTCGGCCCCATCGAGGTGCCCGAGGACCATCTGTGGGGCGCGCAAACCCAGCGCTCCCTGCATTTTTTCGCCATTTCGACCGAGAAGATGCCGGCGGCCCTGGTGACGGCGATGGCGCGACTCAAGCGCGCGGCAGCCAGGGTCAATGCCCAGCTGGGCGAACTGGACCCGGTGATCGCCGATGCCATCGCGCGCGCGGCTGACGAGGTCATCGCCGGCCGCTGGCCGGACGAGTTTCCGTTGTCGGTCTGGCAGACCGGCTCGGGCACGCAGAGCAATATGAACATGAACGAGGTGCTGGCCAACCGCGCCTCGGAGCTGCTGGGCGGCGAGCGCGGCGAGGCGCGCAAGGTCCATCCCAACGATCATGTCAATCGCGGCCAGTCGTCCAACGACACCTTTCCCACGGCCATGCATGTGGCGGCCGCGGTCGAGGTGGAGAGCCGCCTGCTGCCGGCGCTCAAGGCCCTGGCCGCGACGCTGGCAGCCAAGAGCCAGGCCTGCCGCGACATCGTCAAGATAGGCCGCACGCATCTGCAGGACGCCACGCCGCTCACGCTGGGCCAGGAACTTTCCGGCTACGTGGCCCAGCTGGATCTGGCCGGGCAGCAGATCCGCGCCACGCTGCCGGGCCTGCACCAGCTGGCCATTGGCGGCACGGCCGTGGGCACCGGCCTGAACGCGCATCCCGAGTTCAGCGCGCGGGTGGCCAGCGAACTGGCGCGCGACACGGGCGTCGCCTTTCTGTCTGCGCCCAACAAATTCCAGGCACTGGCCGCGCACGAGCCCTTGCTGTTCGCGCACGGCGCCCTCAAGACGCTGGCCGCCGCACTGATGAAGATCGCCAACGACGTGCGCTGGCTGGCCAGCGGCCCGCGTTCCGGCCTGGGCGAGATCCGCATTCCGGAGAACGAACCGGGCAGCTCCATCATGCCGGGCAAGGTCAATCCCACCCAGTGCGAGGCGGTCACCATGCTGGCCGCGCAGGTGATGGGCAACGACGTGGCCATCAATATCGGCGGGGCCAGCGGCAATTTCGAGCTCAACGTCTACAAGCCGCTGCTGATCCACAACTTTCTGCAGTCGGTGCGGCTGCTGGCCGACGGCATGGCCAGCTTCGACCGGCACTGCGCGGCCGGCATCGAGCCCAACCGCGAGCGCATCGCCGAACTGGTCGATCGTTCGCTCATGCTGGTGACCGCGCTCAACCCGCACATCGGCTACGACAAGGCCGCGCAGATCGCCAAGAAGGCGCACAAGGAGCACACCTCGCTGAAGGAAGCGGCGCTGGCGCTGGGCTACCTGACGGCGCAGGAGTTCGACGCCTGGGTCGTGCCGGCCGACATGACCAATGCGCGGCGCTGACGCCGCCCGAGTGTCCTGTTCCGCAGATGCGCCGGCATGAAGAGCGCCAGTTCAGGCCCTAGCCTGCGGCCAGTATCCAGGCCGGGATGGTGACGGCCGAGAGCAGCGTGCCCAGGGATATGACCAGGGCCGCCAGCCGGCCGTCGCCGCCCATGCGGATGGCCAGCACATAGGCTGACGAGGCCGTGGGCAGCGTGGCAAAGAGCAGCAGCATGCGGCGGTCCACGGGGCCGAGCTGGAGCAGGTTGGCAAGCAACAGCGCCACAGCGGGCATGGCCACCAGCTTGACCGCCAGCATCCAGCCGATGAGCCCGCTCTGGCTGCGCCCGCCCTGCCAGGACAGGCTGGCGCCCACGCAGATGATGCCCAGCGCGAGCGCGGCATTGCCCAGCCGCGCGAGGGTCACGTCCAGCGGTCCGGGCAGATGCAGGCCGGCGAAGTTGCCGATCAGGCCCGCGATGGTGGACAGCACCAGCGGATTGCGCAGCAGTTCCTTGAACAGGCCGCCGCCGCTGTGGCGCGCCAGGCCGTAGACCGCGGCGATATTGACCAGCGGAATCGCGAATCCGAGGATGACGGCCATGGAGGTCTGGCCCGCCGCGCCGCCCAGGCTGGCCGCCAGCGACAACCCCAGATAGGTGTTGAAGCGAAAGGCGCACTGCGCGGTGGTGGCCAGCGCCATGGGCTCGGGCTTGAATGCGAGGCCTGCCAGCCAGGCCAGCGCGATGGCCGCAGCCAGCAGCAGCAGCGTGGCCTGCAGCAACTGCGCGGCATTGCCGACGGAAATCGGCGTGCGCAGCAGCGAGTGCAGCAGCAACGCGGGAAAAAGCACGAAATACACGAGCTTTTCGAGGCCTGCGAAAAATTCGCGCGAGTAGCCCAGCTTGTTGCGCAGGATCCAGCCCAGGGCGACGAGAAGGAAGTCGGGTAACACCAGCAGCGCGACGGACATGCGGGCAAGGGCTCGTGGTTGGAGGTTCGCGGATACGCCGCTACTTTAGCAATTTGCTGCTATTCTCGGTCGCAGGACGGCCCGTGCTTCGCGAGGGTGCGAGCCGATCCTTGAGTAAGCCATTTGAGCAAACCACTAAAACAGCCTTCACGCTGCGGCTTCGGCTTGCCGCTCCCCATGGGGGGCGGTCCTGCCTTGGGGCGGCCTGGCGGCAAAACACGCGGCATGTTCGCTCCCTGGGCGATCCGCATGACCGCATCGGAGATATCCATGATCAAAGTTCGTCCCCTGGTCCCCGCCTTGGCGCTGACCGGCGCCGCCGCATTGCTGGCCGGTGCCGCCACGCCGGCTCAGGCCGCCTATCCCGCACACTCCATCCGCGTCATCGTGCCGTTCGCGGCGGGCGGATCGACCGACATCATCGCGCGCCTGGTCACGCAGCGCATGGCCGCCGAACTGGGCCAGGCCATGGTGATCGAGAACCGGGGCGGTGCCGGCGGCGCGGTGGGCGCGGCAGAGGCGGCGCGCGCGGCGCCGGACGGCTACACGCTGTCCATCGCCACGGTGTCGACCATGGCGGTCAATCCCGCCTGCCGTCCGCACGATCTGCCCTACGACCCCATCAAGGATTTCCAGCCGGTCACCAACTTTGCCAATACGGCCAATATCGTGACGGTCAATCCCAAGAAAATGCCCGTCAAGGACTTCAAGGAATTCCTCGATCTCATCAAGAAGAATCCCGGCAAGTTCTCCTACGCCAGTTCCGGCACCTGCGGCGTGCTGCACCTGATGGGCGAGTCCTTCAAGATGGCCACGGGCACGAACATCGTGCACGTGCCCTACAAGGGCTCGGGCCCGGCCGTGTCCGACACGGTGGCCGGCCACGTCGACATGGACTTCGACAACCTGCCGTCGTCCATGCCCCAGGTCCTGGCGGGCAACCTGCGCGCCATGGCCATTGCCTGGCCCCAGCGCATCCCCGCCATCAAGGACGTGCCCACCTTCAAGGAACTGGGCTACCCGGTGCTCAACCAGCCCGTCTGGTACGGCCTGCTCGCGCCCAAGGGCACCCCCATGGACATCGTCAACAAGCTGCGCGACGCCGCAGTGGTCGCCCTGAAGGATCCCAAGGTCGTCAAGGCGCTGCAAGAGCAGGGCTCGGCGCCGTCCGGCAATACGCCGCAGGAGTTCGCCAGGGAGATCCGGGAGCAGTACGACTGGGCCAAGGACGTGGTGGCCAAGCAGCACATCAAGATGGAGTGACGCAGGCCTCGCGCAGCGCGGCGATCAGCTCGTGGTGCAGTCCTGACATGGAGTCGTGGCCGCGCCGCATCACGCTGATCGGCACGCGCAGCGCGGGCGCGATGGG
>DAIDKG010000217.1 GCA_027450125.1 Bordetella sp.
CCACGGTGTCCGGCCCGTCGGCCAGGCGGGGCACGCCCACGATGTGGGCGCCGGCCAGCCGCAGCTTGCCGAACAGCGGGTAGTAGCCGGGCTCGTCCACCAGCACCGTGGCGCCGGGCGCAATTTCGACGGGTTCGTCCAGGCAGGCGCGCAGGTCCAGTCCAGCGGAACCAGGCGTGGCGTAGCCGGGCAGGGCGTCATGCATGCGGGAGTCGAGGATTTTGACGTCTACGGTTTTCATGGGTCAAGGAGTAGGGGGACCTTCGGGGGGAAGCGTCAACACGGTGCCAGGGCGCCGGACCGCGCGCGAGGCCGCCAGCAGCATCAGGCCGAGGACCAGCAGAAAACCCGGCACGATGAAATCGTCGATCGTGTGCGTTGTCTGGTTCAGTGCGCCGCGCAGCTGGACGAAGGCGATGGCCAGCGCTCCGATGGCGCCGACGAAAAGAATCTCGCCCCAGCGGCGCTTGGCAGCCGGGGAGGTCGAAGTCTGAACTGTCGGTTCGTCCATGGGCGCAAGCTCGGGCCGGGGGCCGGCTCAGGTCCGGGGCAGCCGTGCCGCGATTTCGGCTACCAGCCTGCGCGCCGCGTCCAGCTTGGACGCGGCCGGCAGCGGATGCATGCCCTGGTCGTCGAACAGCACCAGTTCGGTGGCGTCGGCATCCATGACGTTCTGCGCCAGGTTGCCCACCAGCAGCGGAATGTTCTTGCGACGGCGCTTGTCTTCGGCATGACGGGCCAGTTGCTCGGTTTCCGCGGCAAAACCCACGCACCAGGGGCCCCGGGGCATGCGAGCGACGTCGGCAAGAATGTCGGGGTTGGCTTCGAATTCCAGTTGGGGAACGACGTTGCCGGTCTTCTTGATCTTCTGGGTGCTGGCGTTTTTCACATGCCAATCGGCCACGGCGGCCACCGCGACGAATACGTCGGCGTCGGCGGCCTCGGCCATGACGGCGGCGTGCATCTGCCGCGCCGTCGTCACCGGTATCAGCGTGACGCCGTGTGGCGCAGGCAGTGCCGTGGGGCCGCTTACCAGCGTCACGCGGGCGCCGGCTTCGTGTGCGGCGCGCGCCAGCGCGTAGCCGGTCTTGCCCGAAGAACGGTTGCTCAGCACCCGTACCGGATCGATGGGTTCCACAGTGGGGCCGGCTGTCATCAGCACATGCCTGCCGGCCAGCGTCTTGGGCTGGAAGAATGCAATGACTTCCGCCAACAGCTGGTGCGCCTCGAGCATGCGGCCGTCGCCGACTTCTCCGCAGGCCTGGTTGCCGGAGCCGGGACCGAGTAGGGCGATGCCGTCGGCGCGCAATTGGGCCGCGTTGCGCTGTGTGGCCGGGTTGGCCCACATTTCGCGGTTCATGGCAGGCGCCGCCAGCAGAGGGCAGGCGCGCGCCAGGCACAGCGTGGAAAGCAGGTCGGACGCCTGGCCGTGGGCCAGCTTGGCCATGAAGTCGGCGCTGGCTGGAGCGATCAGGATCGCGTCGGCTCCGCGGGTCAGGTCGATGTGCGCCATATTGTTGGGCACGCGGGCATCCCATGCGTCCAGAAACACCGGCCGGCCGGAGAGGGCCTGCATGGTGACCGGCGTGATGAAATGGGTGGCTGCCTCGGTCATGACCACATCGACCGTGGCGCCTTGCTCGGTCAGGCGGCGCACGAGCTCGGCGATCTTGTAGCAGGCGATGCCGCCAGTCATGCCCAGAACGATGCGCTTGTTGGTGAGATCCATTGCGGGCAACCCCGTATGAAGCGACTAGCGTCTGGCGCGGCCGCGGAACAGCTCGTCGACGACCAGCAGCACGGCGCCGCAGGTGATGGCAGAGTCGGCCAGATTGAAGGCAGGATAGTACCAGCCGCGCCAGTGGAAAAGCAGGAAATCGATGACGTGGCCGTAGGCGATGCGATCGATCACGTTGCCCAGAGCGCCGCCCAGGATGAGGGCCAGTGCGAGGTTCAGTAACGCGCGACCCGCAACCTCGGCACGCGATTGCCGGCGCAGCAGCCAGACTATGACGGCGGCGGCGGCCAGGCCCAGCAGCGTGAACAGCCAGCGTTGCCAGCCGGGCTCGGATGCCAGGAAGCTGAAGGCCGCACCGTGGTTGTAGACCAGGATCAGGTCGAACACCGGCAGCACTTTGACGCGCTCGCCGTAAGTGAAAACATGGTCCATGGCCAGCTTGCTGGCCTGGTCCAGGACGATCACCAGCGCCGCCAGGAGCAGCCAGCGCATCCAGGCTGAGCGGTTCGTGCCCGTCGGCGCGGCGTTCACTTGGCGCAGCCCGGATTCAGGCGAATTCGCGCGGTTCGCCCGCGCCGAACAGGTTCGCCACGCAGCGGCCGCACAGGTCGGGGTGGGCGGCGTCCGCGCCGACATCCGCGCGCCAGTGCCAGCAACGCTCGCACTTCTTGTGCATGGTGGGCGTGATCGTGACCTCGAGTTCGCCCGTGCCTTCATGCACGGTGGCCCGCGAGGTGATGAGAACGAAGCGCAGGTCGCCGGCGAGGCTGGCGAGCCAGGCGCGGTCTTGCGCGCTCGCCTTAATATCGACCTCGGCCTGCAGGGACGAGCCGATGCTGCCGGCCGTGCGCACTTCCTCTAGCTTGCGCAATACTTCGCCGCGGATCGTGCGCAGGCGCGACCATTTGGCGCAAAGCGCTTGCGCGTCATCGCAGGCGGGCAGGGCGTGGTAGACCTGGGTAAAGATGGTGGCGCGCGCCGCATCGTCGGACTGGTTCCTGAGCGCCGATTCCTGCAGGACCTTCCAGGCCTCCTCGGCCGTGAAGGACAGGACGGGCGCCATCAGCTTGAGCAGGCTCTGCGTGATGGCCAGCAGTGCGGTCTGCGCCGAACGGCGCGCACGGCTGTCCGCCGCGGTGGTGTAGAGGCGGTCCTTGAGGATGTCCAGGTAGAAGGCGCCCAAGTCTTCCGAGCAGAAGGTCTGCAAGCGCGAGACGGCCGGGTGAAAGTCGTACGTCTTGTAGTGTCCGGTGACCTCGGCCTGCATCTGCGCGGTCATGCACAGGGCGTAGCGGTCGATCTCGAATAGCTCGGCGTACGGCACGGCCTGGGCGGCATCGAAGTCGGCCAGATTGGCCAGGAGAAAGCGCAGCGTGTTGCGGATGCGGCGATACGCCTCAACGACGCGCTTGAGGATCTCGTCCGAGATGGCCAGTTCGCCCGAATAGTCCGTGGACGCAACCCAGAGGCGCAGGATCTCGGCGCCTAGCGTGTCGGAGATTTTCTGCGGCGCGACCGTGTTGCCGACCGACTTGCTCATCTTGCGGCCCTGACCGTCGACGGTGAAGCCGTGGGTCAGAAGGGCCTTGTAGGGCGCCCGGCCATAGAGCATGCAGCCGGTAAGCAGCGACGAGTGGAACCAGCCGCGGTGCTGATCCGAGCCTTCCAGGTAGATGTCGGCAGGCCAGGCCAGGCCTTCGGCGTGCGAGCCCTGCAGGTCGTGGTCCTTGCCGCCCAACACGGTGGCGTGGGTCGAGCCGGAGTCGAACCACACGTCCAGCGTGTCCTTGTTCTTTTCGTACTGATCGGCCTCCTCGCCCAGCAGTTCGCGCGGGTCGAGCGTCTGCCAGGCTTCGATGCCGTGCTTTTCGACGCGTTGCGCAACCTGCTCGAGCAGTTCCAGCGTGCGCGGGTGCAGTTCGCCGGTTTCCTTGTGCACGAAGAAGGCCATGGGGGTGCCCCATTGGCGCTGGCGCGATAGCGTCCAGTCAGGACGGTTGGCGATCATGTTGTGCAGGCGCGCGCGGCCCCAGCCTGGGTAGAACGCGGTTTCTTCTATGGCCTTGAGCGCGCTTTCGCGCAGCGTGGGGCCGCCGTCGCTGGGCTGGACGTCCATGCCGGCGAACCACTGGCTGGTGGCGCGGTAGATGATGGGCGTCTTGTGGCGCCAGCAGTGCATGTAGCTGTGCGTGATCGGCGCGGTGTGCATCAGCGAGCCGGCGTCGCGCAGCGCATCGATGATTCTGGGGTTGGCCTCCCAGATCGTCAGCCCGCCAAAAAGCGGCAAGCTGCCGGCGTAACGGCCGTCGCCCATGACGGGTCCGATGATGTCGTCGTCTTTCAGGCCGTGCGCCTTGCAGGAGACGAAGTCCTCGATGCCGTAGGCGGGCGACGAATGCACGATGCCTGTGCCGGCATCCAGCGTGACGTAGTCGCCCAGATAGATGGGCGAGAGGCGGTCGTAGCCCGCGTCCACCCGCGCCAGCGGGTGGTGCATGTCGATGCCGGCCAGCGCCGCGCCCTTGGCGGTGGCTATCACCTCGCCCTGCAGCTTCCAGCTCTGCAGGCAGGCCTGCACGCGCTCGGCGGCCAGCAGCAGCAGCGGGCCGTGTGCCGGCGCGGGCGAGACGCGCACCAGCGCGTAGTCGAATTCGGGATGCAGGTTCAGCGCCTGGTTGGCGGGAATGGTCCAGGGCGTGGTGGTCCAGATGACGGCGGCCCCGTCCTCGACGCCGGGCAGCCCGAAGGCGGCCGCCAGTGCAGCCTTGTCCGCGAAGGGGAAGGCCACGTCGACGGTCGGGTCGACGCGGTCGGCATATTCGACCTCGGCCTCGGCCAGCGCCGAACCGCAGTCGA
>DAIDKG010000218.1 GCA_027450125.1 Bordetella sp.
GGACGAGGCCACGCGCATCGGTTCGTCGTTGGACACCGCGATACGGCATCGGCTTCCCATTCATTACGTCTCCATCGGCCAGAAAGTGCCCGAGGACATGGAGGTAGCAGACGCGCAGTTGCTGGTCGATCGCGCGCTGGCAACGCCCAGCCAGTCTTCGGCCCTGTACGCGCCCAGCGAGGCTGACATGGCTTCGCTGTTGCGAGCCTCCGGCAAAACGCGCAATACCGATGCTGTACGCCGCCGCCAGATGCTGGCCAACGCATTGTTGCCGCAGCAGGCCGGTGCCGAAGTCGAGCTGGAAAAGGCGATGGAATGGCTGGATGCCGACGCGGCATGCGCCCAGGCGCGCGCCAATTGGCGCCAGACCGCTTCGGGCGATGCCTTGCCGACCCCCGAGGCGATCGCCAAGGCCGGCATGGAGCTGGTGCGTGGAGTCTACTCGCGCAGTTGCGAGCGTTACGTGCTGGCCGTGCATGGCAAGGCTGCATTGAAAGGAACCGGCTTGCCTGCCGGCATGCTGCACAACTCCTTGCTCATGAGCGATCGCGGTATGGCGCTGGCAGCCCCGGTTGCGCAACTCATGTTGCCGCATGGTGCGCACGCCGCCTATGCTCAGCAAGAGACGATCTCCGACAATGCCGTCGATGCGCTGGCGGCACGCGTGAGGGTCCTGGACACCGAGATGGCGGGCGTGCCGCAGGTGCACCTGATCGATGCGATCTCGGGCAGCCTGTGCCATATGCTTTCGGAACAAGGCGTGTCGTGGGTGACCCGCGGCATGGCGACGTCGAGCGTTACGCAGGATTACGCTTCGACGACCTTGTCGGCGGTGGCCAAGACGCTGGGCTACATTCCTTGCGGAAGAGTGAGCGTGCGCCAGTCCGAATCGGGGGAGAGCTTTTACGATCTCTGGGCTGGCGGCACCGAGGTCGAGCTGCCGGTGCGAGGGAAAAACTCTCAGTTGCTGCGCATGGTGAGCGCCAAGCTGATCAACCCTGGCAGCGGAAAGGTCGCGCATTATCTGTATGGCCTGACCAACGTAAAGGCATCGCAGGCCGACGCAGGCACGATTGCGCGCTGGCTGCTGCTGGCGGAGCAGGCCAAGTCGGCATTTCGCCATATGGTGCAGGCATGGCCGGCGCTGACCATGCCGGCTGGGGCGCAGTCCTTGTCGCGCCAGGCCCTGTATGCCAGCCAGTTGGGTGCCGCCTGCTGGCAATTGCTCAATGCGGCGGATGCCACCAGCGTGCGTCATCTGCTGCAAGCCCTGAGCGCAGGCCACAAGCCCTCCGCGGCGCTGCTGCCCGCAGCGCTGCAAAAGTGCTACGCAATGCTTGAAATGGCGGAATAGCACGGCCTGTCAGGACGGCCTGTCAGGACGGCTGGCCAGGCGTTCCGAGCCAGCGTTTCCGGCGCGAGACGCCTTGCCTGGATTTTCGATGCAATCGGAGCGCGTGCGCCGTTAGCGGGCCACGATGCTGCGAATGCCGTACCCCGCCTGGCCGCTGCGGCCTTGTGCGGTGTAGGTTTGGGACCGGTTGACTTTTAGTGTGATGTTGTGCAAGGCATCGAGCGACTGCTCGGTGTACTGGAGGCTGCTGCGCACGAGTATGCCGTTATGCTCGTTCTTGTCGCGGGCTACCTTGGTCAGGCGCAGCAGCCGATCCCACAGCTGCGCCAGTTCGGGAAACTGGGCTACAGCCTGCTCGGTTCCGTCGTGGCCTTCCGGCAGGCCCATCCGAGCCTGTATCTCGTCTCTCAGCCGGTTCAGTTCGACCAGATCGTGAGCCAGGGCTTCCTTGGTTTGAGCGGCTTTGATCAGGGCTTCATTGGCCTTGCGGTCGAGCAAGGCCAAAGTTTCGTCCGCGAGCGCGGCGATGAACGCTTCTATGAGATCGGCTTCGCGTTCAAGACATTGTTGCAGCGTTGTGATCATGGCGGGTCATGCGCAAAAAGGACGATTCCGCCAGTCTAGGCCTGGCGGGCTACTTCAGCAATTCCTGGATACTGGCGATCAAGCCATCGGTGATGCGGCTGGGGTTGACCGTATATTGGCCCGATGCAATGGCGTCGCGGATGGTCTGTACGCGTTGCGCATCTATGTCGTTGTCGTTGTTTTGCAGAGCCAGCAATTGTTGCGAAGCCGGGCTCAGGTCGACCTGCGAACTGCTGCCGGTAGCCGCGGCCGGCTCCGCGCCACTGCCGCCGTAGGTGCGGGTGACATCCGTGCGGGTGACAACCCCGGCGGGCGTCGTGACAGTCGTGTTGGTGATTTTCAAGGCGTTCTCCGGGGCTGCGCGGTTAGTGCTGCGCTGGCAGCCAAACTCAGCCGCCATCCGTTCATGCTTATTGTAACGGCGGCAGGCCGAACAACTTTAGCCTGCAAGACTGGCGCTTGTACAACCCCGTGAATGATGCAGTTTTGTTACAAATAAAGGTCTGGCCGGGCAGTCCTTACAACGGCACCTGGACCTCTCCCGAACGCCCCACGACTCCGCTGATGATTTGTCCGTTGGCAATGCGCACCTGTATGCGTTCGCCCGGCCCTGCGCTGCTCACGGCCTTGCCTTCGCTGCTGACCTGGAATCCCCGTCCATTTACGACGAGCTGAACGGATTGTCCTCGCTGTATGTACATGGCGCTGCGTAAATTGTCGGTGCGCAGCATTTGCCCGGTCATCATGGCCGACGCCAGCTTCATGCCTATCGCCTGGCTCAGGTCGAGCACGACATCGGGGGGCAGGGAGACCAGGTCCGCCTGGTGGACGACCAGATCGCTTGCCTGCAGGATCTGGCCCATGCCCAGCTGGTGCGCCGCGACATAGTAGTGCCCTGCAATGCTTACGGTCGCCTGGACGTAGGTGGTCCAGGCCTGCGGCGCGGCGCAGCGCACCCCCACCGACATCCTGGCACGTATATGGATGGGCTCAGGTACGAAAGGGAAGAGTTCGGCGCAAGGGGCCAGGTTCTGGACCTGCGGCGGGTCCATGGCGATGTTCAGCACGCCCGGGATATAGGCAAGCTGGGTGCGCAGGTATTTTTCTGCGGCCGCGCTCAGGGCTGCCGGATCCTGCCGGGCATGAACCGCCTGCGCGGATTGCTCCTGGGCACGGCCACGACAGGGCAGGGCAGCCATTGCGAGCAGGCACACGCCCAATACCAGCCCCGTCCACCCGGTATCGGTGAGCAGGCCAAGCCAGGCAGGCCGGAGACGAGGGCGAGTGCGATCCATGGGCGAAATTGTAAAAGCGCGCGCCGTCGCACAAGAACGGAATTGACTCACAAATAACGGTCTGTTTGATTGATTATTAAGGGTGGCCGAAACCTATGATCCTCCCATCGTCAATGGCCGAGGTGTACCGGCATGATCGACCGACTATCCCAAGACTTCGGTTTTTTGCAGCAAGCCATCGCATTGCGCGAACAGCGCCAGGAGGTACTTTCCTCCAATATCGCCAATGCCGA
>DAIDKG010000219.1 GCA_027450125.1 Bordetella sp.
CGACGGCGACCATCACGACCACATGATCTGTACCAATTGCGGATCGGTGACCGAGTTCACCGACACCGACATCGAGAAGCGCCAGCACAAAGTGGCCAAGGACCATGGCTTCATTCTGGAAAGCCATGCCATGGTGCTTTACGGCATTTGCAGCGACTGCCAGAAGCGGCGCTGACCGCATTGCCGGCCGCCCGGTTGCCGGCGCCGGTGCGCGGCCCCTTTCAGTGCAGAAACTAGGAGTTCTCCTCGATCCCGAGCATCTCGCGGGCGTGGCTGCGAGTGGTGTCGGTGATCTTGATGCCGCCCAGCATGCGCGCCAGTTCCTCGACGCGCGCCTGCGGCGTCAGCAGCGCGATGCCCGACCGGGTCTTGCCGCGATTTTCCGTTTTGCTGACCTGGTAGTGCGCGTTGCCGCAGGCGGCCACCTGGGGCAGGCGCGTCACGCACAGCACCTGATGGCGCTCGCCCAGTTCGCGCAGCAGCTTGCCCACGACCTCCGCCACCGCGCCGCCCACGCCGCTGTCCACCTCGTCGAAGATCAGCGTGGGCACGCGCGCCGCCCTGCTTGCCATGACCGACAGCGCCAGCGAAATGCGCGACAGTTCACCGCCCGAGGCCACTTTCGCCAGCGGGCGCGGCGTGGCGCCGGCATGGCCGGCCACGCGGAATTCGACGGTTTCGCCGCCCTGGGCCGACGGGGCGCCTTCCAGCAGGGCGACCTCGAAGGCCCCGCCTTTCATGGACAAGGTCTGCATGGCCTGGCTCACCTGCCTGCCCAGGTCCCTGGCCACCTTGCGGCGCGCGGCTGATAGCGCCTCGGCTGCCTCGGCGTATTCGGCCCGGGCGGCGTCGACCTGCCGGCGCAGCGCTTGTATGTCGGCCGCGGCCTGCATGTCGGCCAATCTGGCATGCAGGCCATCGCGCAGCGCGGGCAGCTCGCCGGGTTCGGTTCTCAGCTTGCGCGCCAGGTCGAAGGCGGCGCCCATGCGCGCTTCGACGTCGGCCAGGCGCTGCGGATCGAGCTCGACCCGGTCGACGTAGCTGTTCATGTCGGACACGGCTTCGTCGATGGCGATGCCGGCCGATTCGAGCGACTGCGCCAGGCTCTTCAGGCTGGGATCGTGGCGCAGCATCTGCTGGGTTTGATGCAGGGCAAGGCCGACGCGCTGACGGGCCGAGCCGTCTTCGCCGTCCAGCGCTTCGATGACCTGGGCTGCACAGTCGCGCAGCGACTGGGCATGGGCCAGGCGGGCCTGCTCGGCCTGCAGGGCGTCCCATTCGCCGGGCGCCAGGTTCAGGCTGTCCAACTGGTCGGCCTGCCATTGCAGCCTTTCCTGCTCCGCGGCCAGGGCACCGGCATCGTGCTCGGCGGCATCGAGCTGCCTGAGCAGCGCGCGCCAGCGCTTCCAGGCTTGCGACACCGTCTGGCGCAGCGCGGCGTGCCCGCCGTGGGCGTCGAGCAGATCGCGCTGGGCGTCCGGTCGCATCAGGCTCTGATGGGCGTGCTGGCCGTGGATGTCCACCAGGTTTTCACCCAGCTAGCGCAGCAGCGCCACGGTGACCGGATTGCCGTTGAGATAGGCGCGGCTGCGGCCCTGGGCGTCGACGACGCGGCGCAAGGCTAGTTCCGGCCCGGCGTCGAGTTCACGCTCGGCCAGCCAGCCTGCCAGCGCATCGGGCGTGTCGAACAGCGCGGTGATGTCGGCGCGTTGCGCACCCTCGCGCAGCACGCCGGCATCGCCGCGCCCGCCCAGCGCCAGCGCCAGGGCGTCGATGAGTATCGATTTGCCGGCGCCGGTCTCGCCGGAGAAAACGGTGAAACCGGCGTCGAAGTGGATTTCGGCCTGTTCGACGATGACGAAGTCGCGGATATGCAGGGTGCGTAGCATGGGTTGGGGTTACCCGAGCTTGGCGCCGGGCTCGGTGTCGTGTGGCATCAGGTTCCAGTGCAGCTTGCGGCGCAGGGTGGAGAAGTAGCTGTAGCCCTGCGGATGCACGAAGCGGATGTTCCAGGGCGCGCGCTGCACCTGGATGCAGTCGCCCACCTGAAGTTCGGACCAGGACTGCATGTCGAAATGCACGTTGGCGCCCGTCTGGCCGCGCCCGACGGCGGTGAGAGTGAGCTTGATCACGCCGTCGCCGGGGATGACGATGGGGCGGTTCGACAGGGTCTGCGGCGCGACCGGCACCAACGCCACCGCGTTCAGGCCGGGATGCAGCAGCGGGCCGCCGGCCGAGAGGGCGTAGGCGCTGGATCCGGTGGGCGTGGCGATGATCAAGCCGTCGGCGCGCTGGGAGTACATGAAGATGTCGTTGTGCTCGACGTGCACTTCGATCATGCCGCCGCGGCCGGCGCGGTTGATGACGACATCGTTCAGGGCCGTGGCGGCGTACATCTGCTGGCTGCCGCGCCAGATGCTGGCGGTCAGCAGCATGCGCTCTTCGATGCGGTAGTTGCCGTGCAGCATCTGGGCCAGCGCGGTATGCGCCTCGGGCAGGGCGATGTCGGTGATGAAGCCCAGGTGGCCGTGGTTGATGCCCACGATCGGCGCGCTGTAGGGAGCCAGGTGCCTGGCCACGCCCAGCACGGTGCCGTCTCCCCCCATGACCACGGCCAGCGAGGCGGTCTTGCCGATTTCCTCGAGGGTGGCCACCGGGTACTCGCTTACCTGGGTATTGCGGGCCGTCTCGGTCTCGACGAGCACCGCGCGGCCCGCCTGGATCAGCATCGACGCCAACGCGCGCAGCGGGCCGTCCAGGCCGCTGTCCTGGTACCTGCCGATCAGGGCGATGGTGGGAAAGTGCATCGTGTTTTGAGCCTTTTATTGCCGCCGGGCCGCCCCAAGGCAATAACGGCCCCCTCGGGGGCAGCAAGCCGAAGGTGCAGCGTGGGGGCCATTATTATTCCGTCAACGTAGCGGGTGCGCCGATTATAAAGTCGCGGTCTGCCCCGCATGGGGATAAAAAATGCCTCGGCTCGCAAACTTTCCTTAAAATAGGGGCATGGACGACCGCGCAAGCGCATTGCTGAAAGCTCTTATCGAACGCTACATCGCCGATGGGCAACCGGTGGGCTCGCGCACGCTTTCCAAGGTGTTCGACCTGTCGCCGGCCACCATCCGCAATGTCATGGCCGACCTCGAGGACCAGGGGCTGATCCACAGCCCCCACACCTCGGCCGGCCGCGTTCCCACGCCTCGCGGCTACCGGATGTTCGTCGATTCCCTGCTGGCCGTGCGCGCCTACCAGCTCGAACCCGGCTACGGCAACGAGGTGGCCGACATGCTGCCCATGACCGAGCCGGCCCGGGCGGTCAATGCGGCCGCGGCGCTGCTGTCCAACCTGACGCAGTTCGCAGGGGTCGTGCTCACGCCCAAGCGATCGCAGGTTTTTCGCCAGATCGAGTTCATACGTCTCTCCGACAAGCGCGTGCTGCTCATCATCGTCACCCCGGAGGGCGACGTGCAGAACCGCATCCTGGCCATGCAGCGCGACTACAACGAGGCGGACCTGATCGAGGCGGCCAATTTCTTCAATGTGCATTTCTCGGGCAAATCCTTCGACGCGGTGCGGCGCACCCTTTCCACCGAGCTGGCCCGGTTGCGCGAGGATATTTCCAGGTTGATGCAGGCCGCTGTCGAGGCAGGCACCGAGGCGGCCGACGACGGAGAGGCCATGGTGATCTCCGGCGAGCGCAAGCTGCTCGAGGTCAGCGATATCGCGTCCGACATGGACCGGCTGCGCAAGATGTTCTCGCTGTTCGAGAAAAAGACCGATCTGCTGCAGCTGCTGGACATGTCCAGCCGCGCGCAGGGCGTGCAGATCTATATCGGCGGCGATTCGCAGCTCATGCCCGTGGAAGACGTTTCCATCATCACCGCCCCATACGGCGTGGACGGCAAGGTGGTCGGCACGCTGGGCGTGATCGGGCCCACGCGCATGGCCTATGAACGGGTGATACCCATCGTCGACATTACCGCGCGTTTGCTGTCGAACGCGCTCAGCCACAACTAGTGTCCTGTCCAAGATTTTCCGAGACAGAACACCAGCTCGTCCAATAGGAAGCACCGTGTCCGTCGTCCCTGCGCCAACCTCCCCATCCCCGAACAGCCGAGCGGGCGTGCTGGTCGTCAACCTGGGCACGCCCGAGGCGCCGACGCCGCAGGCCATCCGGCAGTATCTTGGCGAGTTCCTGTCCGATCGGCGCGTGGTCGAGCTGCCGCGGCTGCTGTGGCTGCCTATCCTGTATGGCGTGATACTGCGCAGCCGTCCCAAGAAATTGGCGCCGCGTTACGCCGGTATCTGGCTCGAAGGGGGGTCGCCGCTCCTGGTCTACAGCCGCCGGCAGGCCGACGGACTGGCCGAGCGGCTGGCGGCCGGCGGCCTGGATGTCCGCGTCGAGCTTGCCATGCGCTATGGCCGGCCCGCCGTAGCCGAGGCCATGGCGGCGCTGCGCGCGGCCGGGTGCGAGCGCATCGTGGTGCTGCCCCTGTATCCGCAATACGCGGCCAGCACGACCGGCTCGGTCGTCGATGCCGTGATGGCGCAAGTCGCCCCCCTGGGGCTGGCCACCAGGCCGCGCGTCATCGAGCACTTCTACGAGGATCCCGGTTATCTGGATGCCGTGGCCGGCCGCATCGCCCGGCATTGGCAGGAGCACGGACAGCCGGACAAGCTGCTCATGAGTTTTCACGGCCTGCCGCGCCGCATGATCGATCGCGGCGACCCCTACTACCGCCATTGCCTGGAAACCGCTGCGCTGCTGCGCCAGCGTCTGGGACTGAGCGAATCCCGTGCCGAAGTCACGTTCCAGAGCCGGTTCGGCGCGCAACGCTGGCTCGAGCCCTACACCTTGCCGCGCCTGCAGGCGCTGCCTGGCGAGGGGGTCGGATCGGTGGACGTGGTGTGCCCGGGTTTCATGGCCGATTGCCTCGAGACGCTGGAGGAGGTCGACCAGCTTTGCCGGGAGGCGTTCATCGAAGCCGGGGGCAAGCAGTTTCGTTACATTTCTGCGCTCAACGACGACCCGGCCTGGCTGGACGGCATGGCGCGGCTGGTGCAACGCCATCTGCAGGCCTGATCGCGCGGCCCCTTCGCCCCGAGGCTGCCGCCTTTCGCCAGGCGCAGGCAGGCTCTTGAAATACGCGAACCCATCTCCATATGGGCGGGATAGGTATTCGTAACATTTTCCGGAGGACCCCATGACGGCACCCCAAGAGCCGACCGATCCCAGCACCGAAACCCAGGCCGGGGACGATCTGCAAACCGAGCTGAACACCCTGCGCGCCGAGCTGGAATCCGTCCAATCCGCCTTGCAGAGCCAGCAGGATCAGGTGCTGCGCGCCATGGCGGAGGCCGAGAACGTGCGCCGCCGCGCCCAGGAAGACGTGAGCAAGGCCCGCAAATTCGGCATCGAGTCCTTTGCCGAAAGCCTGGTTCCGGTCAAGGACAGCCTGGAAGCCGCCCTGGCCCAGGCCGACCAGACCGTCGAAACCTTGCGCGAAGGCGTCGAGATGACCCTCAAGCAGCTGAGCAATGCCTTCGAGCGCAACTTGCTCAAGGAAATCGCGCCGGCCCGGGGCGACAAGTTCGATCCGCACCAGCATCAGGCGATTTCCTCGGTGCCCGCCGAGCAGCCCGCCAATACCGTGGTCCAGGTGCTGCAAAAGGGCTACGCCATCGCCGACCGCACCCTGCGCCCGGCGCTGGTCACGGTTTCGGCTGGGCAACAGTAAAGACCCGGGGGGGCTGGGAAATATCGAGGCCTGAGCCGAGGTTCCCGGAGCGATTCCTGCAAGCAGCCCGTCGGGCGGGCATCGGAATCGCGCAGGGCAGCCGCGGTGCCGGGAGAACCCGGCCCGGCCTTGAAATAACCGAAATCGGCCCTTAATTACCAGACATCCAAGTATTCAACCCATTCAACCCATTCAACGCATTCACTCATCAAGGTAAGAATTCCATGAGCAAGATCATCGGTATCGACCTGGGCACCACCAACAGCTGCGTGGCGGTCGTCGAAGGCGGTCAAGTCAAGATCATCGAAAACGCCGAAGGCGCCCGCACCACGCCCTCGATCATCGCCTACATGGACGATGGCGAGACCCTGGTAGGCGCGCCGGCCAAGCGCCAGGCGGTCACCAACCCCAAGAACACCCTGTACGCGGTCAAGCGCCTGATCGGACGCAAGTTCGAAGAGAAGGCCGTGCAGAAAGATATCGACCTGATGCCCTACAGCATCGTCAAGGCCGACAACGGCGACGCGTGGGTGCAGGCCCGCGACCAGAAGCTGGCTCCTCCTCAGGTGTCGGCCGAAGTGCTGCGCAAGATGAAGAAGACCGCCGAGGACTATCTCGGCCACGAGGTCACCGAAGCCGTGATCACCGTGCCGGCCTACTTCAACGACAGCCAGCGCCAGGCCACCAAGGACGCCGGCCGCATCGCCGGCCTCGAAGTCAAGCGCATCATCAACGAGCCCACCGCGGCCGCGCTGGCGTTCGGCCTGGACAAGGCCGAGAAGGGCGACCGCAAGATCGCGGTCTATGACCTGGGTGGGGGCACGTTCGACATTTCCATCATCGAAATCGCCGACGTCGAAGGCGAAAAGCAGTTCGAGGTGCTGTCCACCAATGGTGACACCTTCCTCG
>DAIDKG010000220.1 GCA_027450125.1 Bordetella sp.
AATTGATCGCCGCACTTGTGCCCCAGCGTGTCGTTGATCGTCTTGAAATTGTCCAGATCGATGAACATCAGCGCGCCGCAAGTGCCGTCTCGGGCGCTGACCGCCTGCGCGCGTTCCAGGCGGTCGTACATCAGGCGCCGGTTGGGCAGCCCCGTAAGCTCGTCGTAGAACGCGAGCTGCTTGATTTCGTCCTGTGCGCGCTTTTTTTCCGTTATGTCGCGCATCACACCGCGGTAGCCGGCGAAACTCGCGTTGGCATCGTACCTGGCCTCGCCGCTGATCGAGACCCAGATCCGCTTTGCATCGGCGCCGGGAAGTTGCAGCTCCAGTTCGGGGAAAGGCCGATGGGCATCCATCAGCGGCCGCTGCGCCTGGACCTGCGCCGCCGCGCCTCGCGTGTCCTCCAGCGCGCGGGCGTCCCTTCCGAGCAGGCTGGACATGTACTGCATGTTCGAGGTGCCCCGGCCTTCGAATTTTGAAAAGCGGAACGCGGAATCCGTCTCCCAGTACAGATCGGCCGACAGGTGCGTGAGGCTGCGCCAGCGCGCCTCGCTCTCGCGCAGCGACTCCTGGGTGTAGATATGGTGCGTCACGTCGGTGAGAACCCACACATAGCCCCCCGTGGCGAGCGGCTGGCGGCGTATTTCCACGACATAGCCCGAAGTCATGTCAAGCATGTAGTTTTTGGAATCGTCCAACGCGTATCCGGCCAGATCGCCGTCCAGCCTCTCCCAGCCGGTATCGTCCGACGATTTGCCGTTCAGGACGAACAGCGCCTTGCGCTTGGCGGGGTCCAGGAAAAGCCGCGTGACCTCTTCCATGGCCGGCAGGCCTTGCGCATATTCCTTCGATAGATCGAGCAGGTCCAGAAACTGCCGATTGCAGGAATGCAGGTAGCCTTGGGCGTCCTCGTAGGCGACGCCCTGGGCAATCGATGCCAGGATGTCGTCCATCAGGTGCAACTGCTCGCGCAGTTGCTCGTGGCCGAGCGCGATCTGCTCCGACGCGCGCTGGCGCTCGGCGATGCCCAGACGCTGGCGTTCGACGGCTCGACCCAGCTGCGAGCCGATCCGCGCCATATTGCGCAGCAGGAATTCGTCCGGCGCTTCGTTGCGGTCCGAGAAGAATTCGAGCACGGCCACGACCTCGCGACCGGCCAGGACCGGAAACGCATACCCGGTCCGCAGCCCCGCCTGCCTTGCTACGGCTGCGCGCGAAAAGTCCCTGTCCTGTGCAATATCGACCGTCCACGCAGGCCGACCGGTCCCGAGCGCCTGTCCCGGCAGGCCGTCGTAGGTCGCATCGTCGTCGCGCACGCTGGCCGCGCGAAAGCGCGCGTAGCGGTCCGGATCCAGGCAGAAGCAGATCCCAGAGGATGTCAGCCGGGGTTCGCTGCCCAGCGCCGCAGGCTCGACGGCAAAGACGTGGCCGACCGGCCACAGAGCATGGCGGCAGATGCGCTCCACGGCTGACGCGAGAAACGCGTTCGCATCTGCCGCGCGATCGGCATCCGCGGCGATCGCTTCCAGCAGGTCGATTTCCTGCTGCCGCAAGCAAAGCTCGCGCAGGCCCTCCTCCAGATGGGCTTGCGCCTGCAGCCGGGCCTGGCGCTCGTGCTCCAGCTGCCGGCGCAGGACGGCAAGCTCATCATATTGGGGGGGGCCAACCGGCATGGCTGCCTTGGTTCGTATTATTGTCGGCCCACATTTTTTCAGACACGGGCGGCGGCATCAATGACTTTGGCGTGCCTGGCTGCGCCACAACGGCATTCAGGTATCTTACAGACGGGATCCGCGGCCGTCCCTGACGGCTTGCACGGCCGCGTTCTTGCGCAAACGACTGTCCGCCTTCCTTTCCGAACGAGACCAGGGCCGCGGGCCGCATACACCCGAATTATTGCGATGCAACATTACGCGATGAATGCATGGCGGGAAATCCGACCACACGGAAATAAAGTTGTATTGCTAACTATTTTGCGCTAGGATGCATTCATGTTCGAACACTGCCTCTAC
>DAIDKG010000221.1 GCA_027450125.1 Bordetella sp.
GCCCCGATTCCGGTTGCCCCCATCGCGGCCTCCGAGCCGGTGCCGGCCAGCACGCTGCACGGTATCGTCAACGCCGCCGGGCTGACCTGGGTAGAGACCGATCCGGCCCGCCATGCCCAGACCCAGCAGCGCATTGCCGCCAGTCTCGTGCCGGTGCGTCTTGGCCGTGAACGCAAGCCCGTCGCGCCGGTGTCCAGCGCGCCGCTGCAGCAGGTCGAAACGCGCCATTGAATCGTGGCCCCGCGTTGGCGGGGCCTGCCTGAAAGCCCGCGGGATGCGTCGAGCGCCCCGCGGGCTTTTCCTTGTCCGCAGGCCCAGTCGATAGCGTTCGGGCACCATGATGGACTATCAAAGTGTACTTTTCTATTTTTTGACTACTTTAATAGTCCAAATGTTTGACGAAAGTGGCCTGGCAAAGTAGGATCTATCGAATAAATCCCTACTTTGCCAGGCCATGAAATCCCTACTCGAGCTGGCCGGTCTGCTGCGTTCGCAGCTCAAGGCGCAAGGCATGTCTCAGCGCGCGCTGTGCGCGCGAGCCGGCCTTGCCCGCCGCACTCTGGAAAACATGCTGAGCGGGCGCGTGGATTACAAGGTCTCCACACTGATTTCCGTACTCGACCGTCTGGGGATGGAACTGGTGGTCGTGCCCAAGGAGGCAGCTCCCGGCCTGGCTGATCCGGTTCCCCAAGCGCAGGCCCAGGCTGCCGTCAAGACCCGGCTGCAGGCCGCGCGCGAAGCACTGCAGGCACGCCTGGACGCAGAGCATGACTCCCGCGCCGTTTCCTCCGCGCGAGCCGCCTTGCAGGAAGGCGCGGCTGCTCCGGGAAGCGTCGCCGGCAAGAAAAAATCATGAACGTCAAAGCGCTGGCCATCTACCTGGGAGAGCTGCGCGTCGGCGTGCTGTTCCAATACGCCGCGGCTGCAAGTCATGTCGTCACGCGCTTCGTGGCGGACGACGCGTTCGCTTCCACGCCCGATCAGCCCATGGTCTCGCTCGCCATGCTGGCCGACGACCCCCAGGCCCAGCGCGCCTTGTGGGCCGACGTCCGGTCGCCCATTTTCAATGGCCGGTACAGCCCGGCAAACGGCTGGCTGCTGCCTGCGTTCTTCCAGAACCTGCTGCCCGAGGGCGTGTTCCGCGACCGGGTCGCCCAGTTGCGCGGCTGCGATCCCCGGGACCACTTCGAAATGCTGGCAGCCTGCGGCCGCGATCTGCCGGGCAAGCTCGCCGCGCGGCCCGTGGATCTGACGCGCGCCGCGCTCGCCCACTATGTCACGCAAGATGCGGATGCCCTGGAAATGACGGTCACCGCCGAGCCCCTGGAAGAGGGCATATCGCTTTCCGGTGTGCAACCCAAGCTCGGCGTGCAGTTCGAGTCGGGCCGCTACGTGGGCCGTACCCGGTTGCGGGATGCGCATATCATCGCCAAGCTTCCAGTGGTCGGCCAGCCCCTGCTGGCAGAACTCGAGGCCCTGTCGCTGCGCCTGGCCGAGGCGGCCGGCGTTGCGACGGTCCAGGCGCGGCTCGAGCCCCTGGAAAAACTCCAGGTCGAGCACGGCTACGATCTGGGCGAGGTCGACGCGAAAACGCAGTTCCTCGCCGTTACCCGCTACGACCGGGACGCGAGCAGCAATCCGGCCGCGCGCGTGCACTGCGAGGATTTCGCCCAGATCCTGGACGTCATGCCCGAGCAGAAATACACGGGCGGCACCTACCTGGACGTGGCCAATACCATGATGGCCTTTCCCTCACTGGGCGAGTCAGCCGTCCATGAATTGCTGCGACGCCTGGTGGTCAACGAGATGCTGGGCAATCCGGACATGCACCTGAAGAATATCGGTGTGATCTATCCGGACGGCAGGACGCCGCAACTGCCGCCCGCTTACGACATCGTGGCCTATGCCGCCTACAACAAGCGGATAGGCCACGCTCTGCATATCCTGCCGCCCAATGGACGACTCCCGGATGGCCGGCCCCCGGGTGGCCGGCCCCCCGGATGGC
>DAIDKG010000222.1 GCA_027450125.1 Bordetella sp.
GCTCTGCTAGAATTGCATCTGGTGGGTCCCTTCGCATGGTGCGGCGGTGAACCTGGTCAGGTCGGGAACGAAGCAGCCATAGTCGTTTAGCGCCAGTGCCGGAGTAAGGCTCACCTCTTCATACCTAAAGGGCGCCGATGGCGCCCTTTTTCATTTCGCCGCGGCCTGCGCATAGCCTCCGTCAGCCTGGGACCGGACGCCCCGGGACCAGGCCCTAGATTTTGTGCGTGGACAGCAGGATGCTGGTTTCCGTGCTGGCGACCCCCGGAATGCTGCGCACCACGTTCAGCACGCGATCGAACGACTCCAGCGTATCGGTGCGCAGTTCGGCGATCAGATCCCAGCGTCCGTTGGTCGTGTGCAAAGCCACCACGTTCGGACTGCCGCGCAGCACGCGCCGGACGGCCTCTTCTTCGTTGCCTTCGACCTTGATGGACATGAAAGCGCGGATGCGGTGCCCCTCGGCTTCCGGCCGGAGCCGGACCGTGTACCCGACGATGGTGCCGTCGGCCTGCAACCTGGCCATGCGGTTCTGCACGGTGGCGCGCGCGACCCGCAGTTTCCTGGCCAGCGTGACGACCGGCGTCCTGGCATCGGCGCGCAACAGGGAGATGAGTTCTCGATCGATATCGTCCATGGACATCGCTCCATTTATCACTTTGCAATCTTGAATTGGCAAATTGTAGATATTGCTGAATATTTTGCCAAATTGAACCGTTCAAATTAGCACCAATTTGAGCAAATAATCTCCCAACGGCCGCAAGTCGCGAGCACGATTCAAGGAGAACCCCATGACCCGTTTCATAGACGTATCGACCATGTCCCGCCTGGTGCATGACGTCGGATTGAGCCGCTTTATCGGGGAGCTTGCCGACACCATCCAGCAGGACTTCCTGCACTGGCCGCAATTCAACAAATCGGCGCGCATCTCCAACCACTCGGAGAACGGCGTGATCGAACTCATGCCCGTTTCCGATGCGCAGCGCTATGCGTTCAAGTACGTCAACGGCCATCCGAGCAATACCCGGCACGGGCTGTACACGGTGATGGGCTTCGGGGTGCTGGCCGAGGCGGATACCGGATATCCCCTGCTGCTGTCCGAGCTGACGGTCGCGACCGCGCTGCGCACCAGCGCGACCTCGCTGATGGCGGCGCGCGCGCTGGCGCGGCCCGATGCCCGCCGCATGGCATTGATCGGCAACGGCGCGCAAAGCGAATTTCAGGCGATGGCCTTCCACAGCCACCTGGGCATCAACGAGATCGCCGTCTACGACGCGGACCCGCGCGCCACCGAAAAACTGATCCGCAATCTGTCGGCCTACCCCGAACTGAAAATCACGCGCGCGTCATCGACAGCCGAGGCGGTGCGCGGTGCGGACATCGTCACGACAGTCACCGCCGCCAAGGCGCATGCCGCCGTTCTGACGCCGGACATGATCGAGCCGGGCATGCACATCAACGCCGTGGGCGGCGACTGCCCGGGCAAGACCGAGCTGCATGCCGACATCCTGCGCATGGCACGCGTGTTCGTCGAATACGAGCCGCAGACGCGCGTCGAAGGTGAGATCCAGCAAGCGCCGCAGGACTTCCCCGTGGTGGACCTCTGGCGCGTGCTTGCCGGGACCGAGACCGGCCGCCAGAGCGCCGAACAGGTGACGCTGTTCGACTCGGTCGGTTTCGCCCTGGAGGACTACTCCACGTTGCGTTATGTGCTCGAGCAGGCGAACAAGCGCAACCTGGGCGAGAGCGTCGAACTGGTGCCCGGGTCGGACGACCCGAAGGATCTGTTCCGCTACACGCGCCCCGACAGCGCGCGCGTCGCGGTGCGTCGCGCCGCCTGACGCGTCCAAGGCCGTACCGCGTGCCGGCGCGGCGTCATTGCGATGCGCCATGACGGCCGCGCCGGGGCCGGCCGCGCCTAGGCCGGCCGCGCAAAGATACGCCGGGTCAGGTCGAAGGCGACGACGTTGCCCAGCAGCACCAGTGACAGGCCCACGAAGGTCAGCGGCGACCAGCGGTAGCCTTCGAAGAACGTCGAGGCCAGCAGCGCCACGATCGGAAACAGGACCGTGGAATAGGCCGCCCGCTCGGGACCGATGCGTCCGACCAGCATCAGATAGGCGGTGAAGCCGATCACCGAACCCGCCACGGCCAGATAAGCCAGCGCGCCGAGGTAGCGCGCGTCCATGTCCACCCGCAAGGGCAGGCCAGCCGACACGCTGCCGGCCAGCAGCACCACGGTGCCTATCAGCATGGCCCAGCCATTGGTGGCGAAGGGATGCAGGCCCATGGACTGCATCCGGCTGGACAGCAGATTGCCGATCGAAAAACACAGCGTGCCCAGGAAAGCCGCCGCCAGCCCCAGCCACGTGGCCGGATCGCCGAGATGGCCCGTCATCTGCTGCATGAAGAGACAGGCGATGCCGATCAGGCCCAGCACCGCGCCGCCTATCGTGGCCGCTTGCAGCGGGCGTCCCATGAAAATGCGTCCGTTGATCGAATTGAGCAGCGGCGCGGTCGAGAACACCACGGCGACCAGGCCGCTGGGCACGATGCTCTCGGCGTAATAGAAACAGAGGAAGTTCAGGCAGAAGAGCGCCAGTCCCTGGGCGATCAGGTAGCGCCACGCTGCGCGCGGCGGCCAAAGCGGACGGCGCATGACGCGCAGCAGGGCGAACATCACGAGCGCGGCCAGGCCGAAGCGCCAGGCGATCGAGACGGGTGCCGCCACCACGCCGAGTTGCCATTTGATCGCGATCCATGTGGTCCCCCAGATCAGGACCGTGGTCAGATAGAGCAGCAGGTTCATGGCTGAAAAAAGAAGGAACAGACCAGGACGCCCACTATGGCGCGCAACCGGGGGACGCGATTGTCCAGGATTGCGCTTTTATCGCCGC
>DAIDKG010000223.1 GCA_027450125.1 Bordetella sp.
ACCTAAAATTAATTGTATGATTAATCTCGATATGGTGGGCCGTTTACAAAAAGATGGTGGTCTATCCGTAAGTGGTGTTGGAACCTCTCCTACCTTCAAACGTGTGTTAAATAATATAAAGTCAGATTCCCATCCTCATGCTGCTGGGGCTGACCAACGCAAGTTCGGGCAGCGTGCGCGTGCTGGGCCTGGATCCGCAGCGCGATCCCCTGGAGGTCAAGCGCAACCTGGGCTATCTGCCCGACGCGGTGGGGTTCTACGACGATATGAGCGCCCGCGCCAATCTGGCCTATATCGCGCGGCTGCTGGGACTGGACACGGCAGAGCGCCGGCGGCGCATCGACAATGCGCTGGCGCGCATGCACCTGACCGATGTGGCAGACAAGCGCGTCGCCACGTTCTCGCGTGGCATGCGCCAGCGCCTGGGGTTGGCCGAGATCCTGGTCAAGCAGGCTCGCGTAGCCATACTGGACGAACCCACGTCGGGCCTGGACCCGCAGTCCACCGAGGAATTTCTCGAGCTGATCCGTTCGCTCAAGCAGGACGGCGTGACGGTGCTGCTGTCCTCGCACCTGCTCGATCACATGCAGCGCATCTGTGATCGGGTCGCATTGTTCCGCAAGGGGCGCATCGCCCTGATGGGCAATGTGCCGGAGCTGGCCAGGCAGGTGCTCGGCGGCGGCTTCGCCGTCGAAGTGCAGGCCAGCGGGCAAGACCTGGAACGTCACCTGTCCGTCGTGCCCGGGGTTCAGTCGGTGACCGCCCTGGCCCCGGACCGCTACCGGCTGCTGGCGCAGGGCGACGTGCGGGCCCAGGCGGCGCGAGCCGTGGTACAGGCCGGCGGCGATCTCGTCCGGCTGTCGGTGGACCAGCCCAGCCTGGACGCCATCTACAACCATTTCTTCCGCAGCCAGGAAACGGCGGCGAAGGAGGAGGGAGTTCATGCAGCAGCGTAAAGATTCCCCCTGGGCGGGGCTGGGCGTGGTGGCAACCAAGGAGATGGCTGATCACTTTTCCAGTGCGCGCATGCGCACGCTGGAATGGCTGATCGTGCTGACTGCCGCCGCCTCGCTGTATGGCGTGTTCCGCCGGGTCCGAACGACCACGACCCAGGATCCCTTCGTCTTTCTCCATCTGTTCACGACGTCGCAGGGCGCCATGCCCTCGTTCGCTTCGCTACTGGGTTTCCTGATCCCGCTGCTGGCCATAGGCCTGGGCTTTGACGCGATCAACGGCGAATACAGCCGCCGCACCATGAGCCGCATCCTGGCGCAGCCCATCTACCGGGATGCGCTGCTGATGGGCAAGTTCCTGGCAGGCCTGGGCACGCTGGCGGTCAGCCTGGTGTGCCTGTGGCTGCTGGTCATGGGAGCCGGGCTGCTGCTGCTGGGCGTGCCGCCCAGCGGCGAAGAGATTCTGCGTTCGCTCGTGTTTCTCTTCATCGCTCTGATGTATGCAGGCGTCTGGCTCGCGGTCGCCATGCTGTTCTCTGTGCTTTTCCGCTCCGCGGCAACTTCGGCTCTGGTGGCGCTGGGCCTGTGGCTATTCCTGGCGCTGCTGTGGCCCATGCTGGCCGGCGCGCTCGCCCAGGCCATCGCCCCGCCGGACGTGCTTGGCCAGTCCAGCCTGGCGACGCTGGAGTGGGGCCAGGCGCTGCAGCGCCTCTCTCCCGGCGAGCTTTTCAACGAGGCGATGATCGTCGTGCTCAGTCCGGCCACGCGCACGCTGGGGCCGGTGTTCCTGAGCCAGCTCGAAGGCGCGATCATGGGGGCGCCGCTGTCGCTGTGGCAAAGCCTGCAGATCGTCTGGGCGCAGGCGGTCGGGCTCATCGCGGGCGTCATCGTGCTGTTCACGGTGGCCTACGCCGTTTTCCAGCGGCAGGAGGTGCGGGCCTGATCGGCCGGGCCTGGGCGCGAACCCGTTAAAATCCCGGTTTTAAACGCCGGTGCAGCGCCCAGTCCCATGCTCAGCCAACAGCAACTCAAACAGCAGGCCGCCGATGCGGCCTTGGAATTCGTCGACGCCGTTGCGGCTCCCGACGTGGTCATCGGCGTGGGCACCGGCTCCACCGCCGATCTTTTCATCGACGGGCTGGCCCGTTTCAAGGGCCGCATCGGCGCCACCGTGGCCAGCTCCGAGCGCAGCGCGCAGCGCCTTGCCGGCCACGGACTGAAAGTCCTGGACCTGAACGAGGTGCGCACCATGCCGATCTATGTCGACGGCGCCGACGAGATCGACGCCAGTCTGCACATGATCAAGGGCGGCGGCGGCGCACTCACGCGCGAGAAGATCGTCGCCTCCGTGGCCGAACGCTTCATCTGCATTGCCGACGAGTCCAAGCTGGTCGAACGCATGGGCCGGTTTCCGCTGCCGGTGGAGGTCATTCCCATGGCCCGCGAGGTCGTCGCGCGACGGCTTGCGCAACTGGGCGGGCAGCCGCGCCTGCGTGAAGGGTTCGTCACCGACAACGGCAACATCATTCTCGATGTGAGCGGCCTGCAGATCACCGACGCCTGCGCCCTGGAGGCCCGGATCAACAATTTCGCAGGCGTGGTCACCTGCGGCCTGTTTGCCATAGCCGGCGCCGATGTCGCCCTGCTGGCGACGCAAAGCGGCATACGCCGCCTGGACCGCCCCGGAGCGTAGTCCCGGGCATGGCCTTGCTTCATAATTCCGTCACATTCATGTCATAAGCTGCTGAGTCTGCCGCGACAGGCAGTCTCGCCCACCCTCGAAGGAACACGCATGCCGGATCACACCAACAAGCAGTTCGACAACGACCTGGAATTCGTCCGTTCGCAATTCCTGATCATGGGGGGCGTGGTCGAAGCCATGGTCAACGAGGCGGTCGAGGCCCTGGCCACGTCCGACCTGGCGTTGGTCGACAAGGTGCGCGAGCGCGAAAAAGAGGTCAACCGAAGCGAAGTCGAAATCGACGAGCGCATCAGCCTGCTCCTGGCCCGGCATCAGCCCACTGCCATTGATCTGCGCACGCTTCTGGCAGTGTCCAAGATGCTCACCGACATGGAGCGCTCCGGCGACGAGGCCGAGAAGATCGCCGTCGCGGTGCGCCGCATGCAGGAAAGCGGCCAGCCCAATCCGCCCCTGATCGAGTTGCGCCACATGACGGACAAGGTTGCCAGCATGCTGCGCCAGATGCTCGATGCCTTCGCGCGACTGGACCCGATCCAGGCCGCCACCGTCGTGCGCAGCGACAAGGAAGTGGACCGCGAATGGAAGGCGGCCCTGCGCAATCTCATCACCTACATGATGGAAGATCCGCGCACCATCTCGCACGCCATCGACCTGATCTTCATCTGCCGCGCTCTCGAGCGCATCGGCGATCACGCCAAGAACATGGCCGAACGCGTCATTTACATGGTGCGCGGCACCGACGTGCGCCACACGGGCGTCAAGAACACCGAACGCCAGGCGCGCGGCGAGGAAGACGAAGGCCAGTCCGAAGCCTGATCGTCGCGCTGCCTCGGCACGCGGGTCGAATCGTTGGAGTAAAGACCCGCCGGGGCGTAGACTGCCGGGGGTTCATTTCTTCACGGGAAAGCTCCCATGCGCGTCACCTGCGGTTGCGAGAGGATCGAAATCGAGATAACTGCGGCGCCTGTCGCGCAGTTTTTTTGCCATTGCGACGATTGCCGGAAAGTCCATGGCGCCGCCTATGTTCCCGAATCCGTCCATCCGGCGCATGCGGTGACCGTCGTGAAAGGGCGGCCGGCCTCCTGGACGCTCAAGCGCAACCCGCGCCTGTTCTGCGCGGACTGCGGCACGCGCCTGTTCATCGAGGTCGCTGCGCTGGGATTGCGCGGCGTGAACGGCTGCCTGCTGCCGGACGGGGCATTCCAGCCGCAGTACCACGTGCATTGCCGGTTCGCCGTGCGTCCCGTCGGCGACAGTCTTCCGCACTATTTGTCGCGTTCCCCGCAGTTCGGCGGAACCGACGAATGCGTCGACTGGTAACTGATTTTTGCCGCGCCCAGGAGGCAAAATAGGAGGAAACAGCAGGCCGGATCGCGTAGATGCCGGCTTTTCCATTCCTGGCCTGGGGTTGACGGCCCCCGGCGACGGCAAAAAAGCAAGATTGCTGTTTCAGATCAAGTCGGTCACCGTTCGACGCCTCCAAATTAGGAGGTCGGTGGACTATATAGTCTGTGAATCCATATTTCATCCGGAGAATGGGATGAATGCCAAGCCTCGTTTTGCCGGGCTGGAATGGCTGAGACTGTCGCTGGGCGTCTTCGTCATGATCTACCATACGGCACCCAATTACCCGCAGTTCGACCGCGTGCCCTGGCTCAAAGACATGACCAGCATGGGGCTATTTGCCACCAGCACTTTCTTTGTCCTGTCCGGTTTTCTGCTGGCGCATGTTTATTTCAACAACAATGAGATGCGCGAGCCGGCAAAGAGTTTCTGGGTCAAGCGGTTCTGCAATCTATATCCCATACACATTGTCGCGCTGGCCCTGTCGGTGCTGGTTTTACTGCTGATGCACCAGCTGTCGATTCCGCCGAACGGTCCGGGCGCCACGCCGCGCTTCGTCATCTACGACACCAACGACATCAGCGGGCAAACGCATCCCGAGCTCTACCGGCATTACATGAGCGACAAGGAGCTGGTGTTCAACGCCGTGCTCCAGCTGTTCATGCTGCAGGCCTGGAATCCGCTGTATCTGACCTTCAATGCGCCGCTGTGGTCCTTGTCTACGCTGTTCTTTTTCTATCTGGTCTTTCCCTTTGCCGCCTCCAGGCTGTTGCAGGTCAGGCACGTCAAGACGGCCATCGCCGTCCTCTGCGCCCTTTATCTTCTGCCGCCGCTTTTCGTGGTTTCCCATGCGCTTTGGGGCATCCCCTGGACCGGCCTTCTGCAGCGATTTCCTCCGTTGCGCCTGCCCGAATTCCTTTGCGGCATTCTCTGCTACAGCCTTTTTCGCAGCCACCAGAGGCAGGGCGTGCGGCTTTCGCAGGCGCATGCCATGATGCTGTCGCTGTTCGTCCTGTGCTGCTTCGTTGCGGGCGCCTGGGTCTTTACCCATCGTCCCGAGCGCATCTGGTATCCGCTGCTGCATAACGGCCTGCTGCTGCCTTCGCAGCTGACGCTGGTGTATCTTTGCGCCTGGCTGCCCGATCCCGGCAGCGCCTGGTTGCAACGCAATCTGCCGCGCATGGGGGCTGCGTCCCTGTCGATTTTTGCCCTGCATGTGCCCTTGTTCCATTTGTGGACGACCTTCGAGCCGCTGCTGCGCAGCATCGCAGCCGACCGTCACGCCGGTTGGCAGCAGTGGGTTAGCGACGCGGGCGCCACGGCACCGAGCCTGACCGGATATGCCGCCTTCCTCCTGCTCTCGATATGGATCTGCCTGCATTTTCAGGAGCAGTTCGTGGTGCGGGTCAGAAAGGCCATGCTCAGGCGCATTTCGCTCAACGAAGGCAGAAGGCATGTCGCGCGGCCCATATAAAAACCCCGCTGCGGCGAAGCCGCGCGGGGTTTTCCTGTTGCAGCCGGCATGCGGCCGGCTCCAGCGGGGGGCTCAGGCGTCGACGGCGTCCGCCACATCCTTGTAATCGGCGATCTGGTCGAAGTTCAGGTATTTGTAGATCTTCGAGCCGTCCTGGTTGATCACGCCCATGTCGGCCAGGTATTGCTCCTTGGTCGGGATCTTGCCCAGGCGCGAGCAGATCGCGGCCAGCTCGGCCGAGCCCAGGTACACATTGGTGTTCTTGCCCAGGCGGTTGGGGAAGTTGCGGGTCGAGGTCGACATGACCGTCGCGCCTTCGCGCACCTGCGCCTGGTTGCCCATGCACAGCGAGCAGCCCGGCATTTCGGTGCGGGCGCCGGCCGTGCCGAACACGCCGTAGTGACCTTCCTCGGTCAACTGGGCGGCATCCATCTTGGTGGGCGGGGCCACCCACAGTTTGACGGGAATGTCGCGCTTGCCCTCGAGCAGCTTGGAGGCCGCGCGGAAGTGGCCGATATTGGTCATGCAGCTGCCGATGAACACTTCGTCGATCTTGGCACCGGCCACGTCCGACAGCGTCTTCACGTCGTCGGGGTCGTTGGGGCAGGCGACGATGGGCTCGGTGATCTCGCTCATGTCGATCTCGATCACGGCGGCGTATTCGGCACCGGCGTCGGGCTCGAGCAGCTTGGGATCGGCCAGCCAGGCTTCCATGGCCTTGATGCGGCGGCGGATCGAGCGCTCGTCTTCGTAGCCGTTGGCGATGAGCCACTTGAGCATCACGATATTGCTGTTGATGTACTCGATGATGGGCTCTTTGTTCAGGCGCACCGTGCAGCCGGCGGCCGAGCGCTCGGCCGACGCGTCGGTGAGCTCGAAAGCCTGTTCCACCTTCAGATCGGGCAGGCCTTCGATTTCAAGGATGCGGCCGGAGAAGATGTTCTTCTTGCCTTGCTTGGCCACCGTCAAGAGGCCCTGCTTGATGGCGTACAGCGGGATCGCGTTCACCAGGTCGCGCAGGGTCACGCCGGGCTGCATCTTGCCCGAAAAGCGCACCAGCACCGATTCGGGCATGTCCAGGGGCATCACGCCCGTGGCGGCGGCGAAGGCCACCAGGCCCGAGCCCGCGGGGAAGGAAATGCCGATGGGAAAGCGCGTGTGCGAATCGCCGCCGGTGCCGACGGTATCGGGCAGCAGCATGCGGTTCAGCCACGAGTGGATCACGCCGTCGCCCGGACGCAGCGAAATGCCGCCGCGGTTGCTCATGAATTCGGGCAGGGTGTGGTGCGTCTTGACGTCCACGGGCTTGGGATAGGCGGCAGTGTGGCAGAACGACTGCATCACCAGGTCGGCCGAGAAGCCCAGGCAGGCCAGGTCCTTGAGTTCGTCGCGGGTCATGGGGCCGGTGGTGTCCTGGCTGCCGACCGAGGCCATGCGCGGTTCGCAGTAGCTGCCCGGCAGCACGCCCTTGCCCTCGGGCAGGCCGCAGGCGCGGCCGACCATCTTCTGGGCCAGGGTGTAGCCCTTGACCTGGGCGTTGGGGTTGTGCGGCAGGCGGAACAGGGTGGAGGCAGGCAGGCCCAGGGCTTCACGGGCCTTGGCGGTCAGGCTGCGGCCGATGATCAGCGGAATGCGGCCGCCGGCGCGTACTTCGTCGAACAGCACATCGGACTTGACCTGGAACTCGGCGATGACTTCGCCGTTTTTGAGCGCTTTGCCCTCGTAGGGGCGCAGCTCGATGACGTCGCCGGTTTCCATCTTGGAGACGTCCAGCTCGATGGGCAGGGCGCCGGCGTCTTCCATGGTGTTGTAGAAGATCGGAGCGATCTTGCCGCCCAGGCACACGCCGCCGAAGCGCTTGTTCGGCACGAAGGGGATGTCTTGGCCGGTGAACCACAGCACCGAGTTGGTGGCCGATTTGCGCGAGGAGCCGGTGCCGACCACATCGCCCACGTAGGCGATCATGTGGCCTTTTTTCTTCAGGTCTTCGATGAACTGCACCGGGCCGCGCTTGCCGTCTTCCTCGGGCTCGAAGGCCGTGCCTTCGCGCTTGTTCTTGAGCATGGCCAGCGCATGCAGGGGAATGTCGGGGCGGGTGGTCGCATCCGGCGCAGGCGAGAGATCGTCGGTATTGGTTTCGCCGGGCACCTTGAAGACGGTGACGGTCAGGCTCTGGGCCAGCTCGGGACGGCTGGTGAACCATTCGGCGTCGGCCCAGCTTTGAATCACGGCGCGGGCGTTGGCGTTGCCCTTGTCGGCCTTTTCCTTGACGTCATGAAACGCATCGAACATCAGCAGGGTCTTCTTCAGACCGTCGGCGGCAATGCCTCCCACGTCGGTGTCGTCGAGCAGGTCGATCAGGGGCGAGACGTTGTAGCCGCCCAACATGGTGCCCAGGAGTTCGGTGGCCTTGGCGCGCGAGATCAGCGCGTTCTTTTCCTTGCCCAGCGCCACGGCGGCCAGGTAGGAGGCCTTGACCTTGGCGGCGTCGTCCACGCCGGCCGGCACGCGGTGCGTCAGCAGCTCGAGCAGATTGTCGGCCTCGCCAGCGGGCGGGTTCTTCAACAGTTCGATCAGGTCCGCGGTCTGTTGGGCCGACAGGGGCAGAGGAGGAATGCCCAGCGCAGCGCGTTCGGCGACGTGTTGACGATACTTTTCGAGCATGATGAGGCCTGCGTAAAAAGGGGGGTTGGAGAGAGACTGATTGCTCGGCATTGTAGAGGGAAGCCGGCGCAGGGGCAATAGTCTTATATCTTATATAAGACATGGGAAATGCGATAATTATCATATGAACCTTCCCGCCGCCTCCGATGCATGGCGCCTGTCCGTCGCGCCCATGATCGACGTCACAGACCGTCACTGCCGCTATTTCCACCGGCTGCTGGCGCCGCGCGCGCGGCTCTATACCGAAATGATCACCACCGGCGCGCTGCTGCACGGCGATGTCGCGCGCCACCTGGACTTCGATCAGGCCGAGCACCCCGTTGCCCTGCAGCTGGGCGGCAGCGAGCCCGAGGCCTTGGCGAGGGCGGCCAAGCTGGGCCGGCAATGGGGTTACGACGAAATCAATCTCAATTGCGGCTGCCCATCCGAGCGGGTGCAGAAGGGCGCCTTCGGCGCGTGCCTCATGGCCGAGCCCGATCTCGTGGCCGATTGCGTCAAGGCCATGCAGGACGCGGTCGACATCCCCGTCACGGTCAAACATCGCTTGGGACTGGACTACGACGACTCCTACGCTTTCGTGCGCGATTTCGTCGGCAAGATCTACGACACCGGTTGCCGCGTGTTCATAGTGCACGCCCGTAACGCCGTGCTCAAGGGCCTTTCGCCCAAAGAGAACCGCGATATTCCGCCGCTGCGCTACGACGCGGCCATGCGGCTCAAGCGCGATTTTCCCGATTGCGTGGTGGTGCTCAACGGCGGCCTGGCTGATGCGCCGCAGTCCGAGGCCGACGGCGCGGGCTTCGACGGCGTGATGTTGGGTCGCGCCGCCTGGCACACCCCGCGCGTTCTCTCCGAACTGTCGCTGCGGTATTGGCCTTCGGTGCGCCTGCCTTCGGACGCGCAGGTGGTCGATGTCATGATGGCCTATGCCGCCCGCCAGGTGGCCGCAGGCGTGCCGTTGCGCGTGATGCTGCGGCCCATGCTGGGCCTGGTTACCGGACTGTCCGGCGCGCGCCGCTGGCGGCGCATGTTGTCGGACCCGGCACGCCTGGCGGCCAACGATCCCGGCCTGATCTACGAAGCCTGGCGCAGCCTGCAGGCTCGGCGCGACGAGCCTGAACCCGCCAG
>DAIDKG010000224.1 GCA_027450125.1 Bordetella sp.
GACCAGGTCCGCGGTGAAGTAAAGCGGCACCCCGCGCTGCGCGGCGTCGCGCAGCTGATCGTTGAGGACGAAACTCACGTCGGCGTCGAGCTCGAGCCGGCCGTCGCGCACGATCGGATCGATGCGTTCGACGCGCGGATCGGCGGCCTGGGCCGCCCGGGCGACGTGCCCGTTCCATGCGCCGGAAAGGGATGTTGCCAACAGGAGAACCAGAAAGCCGCGTGGGATCGCCGAGTAAAGGCAGGCGCGTAGTGTCATGTCACTTATTTTTGGCGATTCATCCCTGCTTGGCAAACAAGGCGTAGAAAAAACCGTCGTGCTGGGCCGCCGGTGTTGCGCCAATGGCAACAGGCAGCAGCTGGCCCGGCGCAGGCAGGCGCAGCGCCTGCGGGTGGCGGGCCTGGAACGCCTCGGCCTGGGCCTGGCCCTCGGCGGGAAAGATCGAGCAGGTGGCGTAGAGCAGCATGCCGCCCGGCGCCACCGTGCGCCACAGGGCGTCGGCGATGCCGGCCTGCAGCCTGGCCGTGCGCGCCACATCCTCGGCGCGGCGCAGCCAGCGTATGTCGGGATGGCGGCGAACGATGCCCGACGCCGTGCAAGGCACGTCGGCCAGCACGGCATCGAAAGGACGGCCGTCCCACCAGGCGTCCAGATCGGCCGCGTCGGCCTGGCGCAGCGCCACGCGCGGCGCTCGCAGGCCCAGGCGCTCCAGATTCTGCTCCACCCGCTCCAGGCGGGCGCAATCCACGTCCAGCGCCAGCAGGTCCAGGTCGGCCAGCTCCAGCAGATGTGCAGTCTTGCCTCCTGGCGCGGCGCAGGCGTCCAGCACGCGCATGCCATCGCGCGGCGCGAGCAGCGGGGCGGCCCGTTGCGCGCCGGCGTCCTGCACCGACCACCAGCCCTGCGCGTATCCGGGCAACTGCATCACCGGCCTGGGCACGGCCAGGACCAGTCCCGCCTGGCCGAAGGCCTCTGCCGCGATGCCTTCGGCGCCGAAAGCCTGCAGCACCTGCTCGCGCGTCGCGCGGCGGCGGTTGACCCTCAGCATGAGCGGCGCGGGCACGTTGGCAGCCTCGAGCAGCCGGACCCAATCATCGGGATAGTCGGCCTGCAGACGATCCACCCACCAGGAGGGATGGTTCCAGCGCGCGCGCGGCGTATCGCCAACCGCCCGGTCCAGGGCCTCATGCTCGCGCAGGAAACGGCGCAGGCAGGCGTTGAGCAGCCCCTTGAAAGGCGCCAGCTTGCGTTCGCCGGCGGCCGCCTGTACAGCCTGGTTCACCACCGTATGCGCAGCATAGAACGGCATGCCGGGCAACGGATCGGCGGACGGCTTGAGCAGCGTGAGCGCCACGCGCAGCAGCGCCGCCAGGCGCGCGCCCGGCGATTTCCTGAGCAGCAGGTCTGCGACCGCGTCGGCCCAGCCGAGCTGGCGCATGGCATGAAAACCCAGGGCCTGCGTGCCCGGCCGCAGGGCGGCGTCGGTGCGGGCCAGGGTTTCGGTCAGCGAACGGCCCTGCTGCACGGCCAGGACGGCGTCGGCCGCCGACAGAAGCAGCAGCGACAGGGGCGGCTGGGCGGCGCGGGAAGCGGGTGTTGCGGCTTGTGGCATGGCAGCATTGAACCATGCGCGCGCGCCGACCCGGCCGAATGCAGCAGGCTCGAAGCCCGCGGCGGGTTCGCCGCGCTCGGGCGGCCGCCGCGTCCGATGGCCTGCGCGGCGGCCGGGCCGGCGCAGGCCCGCGAGTACAATACGGACTCGCCAGAAAACCGGTTTTTTATGTCCAACGCCACAGCGCCCAAAGTGGGCTTCGTCTCCCTGGGCTGCCCCAAGGCCCTGGTCGACTCCGAACGCATCCTCACGCAGCTGCGTACCGAGGGCTACCAGATCAGCCCCAGCTACGACGACGCCGACGTCGTCGTGGTCAACACCTGCGGCTTCATCGACAGCGCCAAGGCCGAATCGCTTGACGCCATCGGCGAGGCCATCGCCGAGAACGGCAAGGTCATCGTCACCGGCTGCATGGGCGTGGAAGAGTCCGTCATCCGCAACGTGCATCCCAGCGTGCTGGCCGTGACCGGCCCGCAGCAGTACGAGCAGGTGGTGCGGGCCGTGCACGATGCCGCCCCGCCCCGGCAGGGCCACAATCCGCTGATCGACCTGGTGCCGCCGCAGGGCGTCAAGCTCACGCCGCGCCACTATGCCTACCTGAAGATTTCCGAAGGCTGCAATCACCGCTGCAGCTTCTGCATCATTCCCTCGATGCGCGGCGACCTGGTCAGCCGCCCGGTGGGCGAGGTGCTGAGCGAGGCCGAGCGCCTGGTCAAGGCCGGCGTGAAAGAGCTGCTGGTGATCTCGCAGGACACCAGCGCCTACGGCGTCGATCTCAAGTACCGCAGCGGCTTCTGGAACGGCCGCCCCGTCAAGACCCGCATGACCGAGCTGTGCTCGGCGCTGTCGGAGCTGGGCGTGTGGACGCGCCTGCACTACGTCTACCCCTATCCGCACGTGGACGAAGTGATTCCGCTGATGGCCGAAGGCAAGATCCTGCCCTATCTAGACATCCCCTTCCAGCATGCCAGCCCGCGCGTGCTCAAGGCCATGAAGCGCCCGGCGTTCGAAGACAAGACCATGGCGCGCATCAAGCAATGGCGGCAGGCCTGCCCGGACCTCACCATCCGCTCGACCTTCATCGTCGGCTTTCCCGGCGAAACCGAGGACGATTTCCAGTACCTGCTGGACTGGATGACCGAAGCCCAGCTCGACCGCGTGGGCTGCTTCCAGTACTCGCCCGTGGAAGGCGCGCCGGCCAATGCGCTGGGCGATCACGTGCCCGACGAAATCAAGCAGGAGCGCTGGGAGCGCTTCATGGAACACCAGCAGGCGATTTCTGCCGCGCGCCTCGCAGCCAAGGTGGGCCGCGAGATCGACGTGCTGATCGACGGCCCCGACGAGGACGGCGACATGGTCGGACGCTCCAGCGCGGACGCGCCCGAGATCGACGGCGTGGTGTATGTGGAAAGCGAAAGCCCCCTGAAGGCCGGCGACCGAGTGCGCGTGCGGGTCACGGACGCCGACGAATACGATCTGCGGGGCCAAACCGTTTAATCGACATGGTTTTGAACAACATCTGCGTCTACCTCGGCTCCAACACCGGCCGCACATCCGTCTACGTGGAGCAGGCTCAGGCGCTGGGCCGCGAGCTGGCGCGGCGCGGCATCGGCCTGGTCTACGGCGGATCCAACGTAGGACTCATGGGTGCGCTGGCCGACGCCACGCTGCAGGCGGGCGGCCGCGTCATCGGTGTCCTGCCCGAGCGCCTCAAATCCAAGGAAATGGCGCATCCGGGCCTGACCGAGCTGCACATCGTCGCCACCATGCACGAGCGCAAGCACATGATGGCCGACGTGGCCGACGGCTTTATCGCCCTGCCGGGCGGTGCCGGCACTTTCGAGGAAATCTTCGAAACCTGGACGTGGGCGCAGCTGGGATTTCACGCCAAACCCTGCGGCCTGCTCAACATCGCCGGCTATTACGACAAGCTGGCCGACTTCCTCGACCACGCCGCGCAGGAACGCTTCATGCGCGAAGAGCACCGCACCATGCTGATGGTCGAATCCAGCCCGGCGGCGCTCCTGGACCGCTATGCGGACTACCAGGCTCCCACTGTCTCGAAATGGATCACCGAAGGAAAGTGATCATGCAGGATCAGATCCCGCGCGACACCGCCGCTGTCCTGCGCGATTACTTCCATGCCAAGGACGAGAACCGCCCCTGGTATATGGCCCGCGCCTTCGCGCCCGATGCGGTGCTCAAGATGGCGCTGCGCACGCAGGCCATTGCCTTTCCTCCCGAATCGCGCGGCGTGCAGGCCATCGCCGACACGCTGGCGCGCCGCTTCGGCCAGGCCTACGACAACGTCTACACCTTCTACCTGTCGCGCCCGGCCGACGGCGCCGTGCTCGATGCCTACCGCTGCGACTGGGTCGTGGCCATGACCGAAAAAGCGACGGGACAGGCGCGCGTCGGCTGCGGCATCTACGACTGGACCTTCCGCCGCGAACCGCACCAGGCAGCCAGCCTGGTCATCACCATCGAGACCATGCTGGTCTTGCCTGCCGACGAGGCCGACACCATCGTCGACTGGGTCACCCGCCTGCCCTATCCCTGGACTGACGCGCAGCGCATCGTCTCCAGCGCGCCGGCCATCGAGGCCCTCGCACCGGTGCTGCAATGGATACGGCGCAACGACCCGCATCCGTCGCTGACGGCCTGATCCGCCCACTCCACTGCAGCAAAGACCATGACCGACCAGGACCCGCAGCGCATCACCGACCTGGACATGCTGACCCGGCTGTACGGCGAGCCGAGCACCGCGTCGCTGGTAAAAGAGGTGGATCACGTCCACCCGCATTACCGGGCCTTCATCGAGGCCGCCCCCTTCGCGGCGCTGGCCACCTGCTCGCCCGCGGGGCTGGACGTCTCGCCGCGGGGCGATCCGAACGGCTTCGTGCACGTCGAGGACGCCAGGACGCTGATGATCCCGGACCGGCGCGGCAACAACCGCATCGACAGCCTGCGCAACATCCTGGCCGATCCGCGCGTGGCGCTGCTGTTCCTGATACCGGGCGTAAGCGAGACGCTGCGCGTGAACGGCCGCGCGCAGATCCGCGTGGAGCCCGCCCTGCTCGAGCGCTTCGCCGTGGACGGCAAGCGGCCGCGCTCGGTGCTCGTCATCCACGTGGAAACCGTGTTCTTCCAATGTTCGCGCGCCATCGTGCGCTCGAATCTGTGGGACGCATCCAGGCACGTGGCCCGCAGCGAACTGCCCAGCACCGGAAGTATGCTGGCCGATTTCAGCAAAGGGACGTTCGACGGCGCCGCCTACGACCGCGAACTGCAAGCGCGCGTCAAAAGCACGCTGTATTAGGATTCAAGCGCGCCGGTTTTCCGCGTCCGGGCGCAGCCGCCCCGCACAGGACGGCCCCGGCGGACAAAGCGCTCATTCAGGCTGCCAGCCGCGCACGAACACATCCACCGGCTGGCGCTTGCCGCCCGCCTTCTGCAGCTCCAGCAGGCGCAGCACCCCGTTGCCCGTGGCGATGTCGATGCCCTGCGCCGTCGCATCCAGCACGCGGCCCGGCTCGCCGGCCCCGCCCGGCAAGGCCTGGGCTTTCCAGACCTTCACCGGATCGGGCAAGCCCGGCAGGCGTATCGTCGCCCCCGGCACCGGGTTGAACGCGCGCACGCGGCGGGCCAGCAATTGGGCGGGCTGCGCGCAGTCGAGCGCGGCTTCTGCTTTCTCCAGCTTGGCGGCGTAGGTCACGCCCTCTTCGGGCTGGCGACGCGGCGCCAGTTGCGAAAGCGTGGCCAGCGCCTGGACGATGGCACGGCCGCCCTCTTCGGCCAGCACGTCGTGCAGCTCGGCCGCCGTCTGCTCCTGGCCTATGGGCACCGTGCGCTCGAGCAGCATGTCGCCCGTGTCCAGGCCCTGGTCCATCTGCATGATGGTCACGCCCGTCTGCGCGTCGCCTGCCTCGATGGCGCGCTGGATCGGCGCCGCGCCGCGCCAGCGCGGCAGCAGGCTGGCGTGGATGTTCAGGCAGCCCAGCCGCGGCAGTTGCAGCGTCCATGCCGGCAGGATCAGGCCGTAGGCAGCCACCACCATCGCGTCCGGCGCCACACGCTCGAGCAACGCGCGCGCGGCCGCGGCATCATCGGGATACTTGCCGTCCAGCCTCAGGCTGCGCGGCTGCGCCACCTGGATGCCGGCATCGAGCGCAGCCTGCTTGACCGGGCTGGGCGTGAGCTTGAGTCCGCGGCCAGCGGGACGGTCCGGCTGCGTAAGCACCAGTGCAATCTCGTGTCCGGCGGCCAGCAGGGCCTGCAGGGCGACACGGGCGAAATCGGGGGTTCCGGCAAAGACGAGGCGCATGACACAAAAATAAGGCATGAAAACGCTATTGTCCCTCATCGAGCAAGAACGGCTAGGCGCGCGCCGGCGCCCTGCGCGACCATGGCGTCACTCGCACAACTCATGGACATCATGCACGACTACGCAAAACGCTTCGAAACGGTTCTGGCCCATATCGCCGCGAATCTGGAAGGCGACCTGTCGGTGGAAACGCTGGGCAGCGTCGCCAATTTTTCCAAGTTCCATTTCCATCGCCAGTTTGCGGCCTACGTCGGCATGCCCGTTTCGCGCTACGTGCAGCTCATGCGTTTGCAAGTATCCGCCCGCCGCCTGGCCGCACGCGAACCCTGCACGGTTCTGGACGCGGCGCTCGATGCGGGTTTCGACAGCCCCGAGGCCTTCAGCCGCGCGTTCAAGCGCGCGTTCGGCCTGTCGCCCAGCGCGTTCCGGCGGCATCCGAGCTGGCACGCCTGGAGCGCCAACTTCGTCGTTCCCTATCTTTCGAGAAAACTCATCATGCAAGTGCAAATCGTCGATTTCACCGAAACCCGCGTCGCCGCGCTCGAACATATCGGGCCGCCTGGCCTGGTCAACGCAAGTGTGCAAAAATTCTTCGCCTGGGTCGCGCAGCGCGGAAAATCGTGCGCCCCGGTCGGCCGGACCTTCGGTATCCTGCACAACAACCCGGAAACCACGCCCGAGGACGAATTCCGTTTCGATATCTGCGCAGAGACCGCCGAGCCGGTCGCCCCGAATCCCTGCGGCGTGCGCGAACTGGTCATTCCCGGCGGGCGCTGCGCCGTGGTCCGGCATACGGGATCGACCGACCACATCGGTGAAACGATCTACCCGATCTACCGCAACTGGCTGCCTTCGAGCGGTGAGGAATTGCGCGATCACCCCTTGTTCTTTCATTATGTGAATGTCTGCCCCGGAACCCCGCAGGACCAGTGGCAGACCGACATCTACCTTCCCCTGGCATAGAACCTCTCGACCTGGCCTGGATACATTGCAGGATCCCGCCCTCCTACGCCGGCTGCTTCGCGCCAAAGACCGCATGGACGCCGCCTCGCACGAGGCCTGGCCCGTCAAGCGGCTGGCCGAGGTCAGCGGCGTATCCGGGGCTTATTTTGCGCACTCCTTCAAGCAGGCTTTCGGCCTGCCGCCGCACCGCTACCTGCTGACGCGGCGCATCGAGCAGGCCATCGCGCTACTGCGCGACACCGACCTTGGCATTACCGACATCGCTTTCGCCACCGGCTGGGAAAGCCTGGGCACATTCGGCCGCATCTTTCGCGACATCACCGGCCACAGCCCCGGAGCAATGCGCCGCATGTCGCGCAGCAGCATGCCCGCGCTCGGCCGCGTGCCCGCCTGCGTCCTGAGGGCCGCGCAGCGCCCCGACCTGACCACCGCAGTTTTGGAGAAGCGCCGCCGCGCAGCCGCGGATACAGTGCGGCCACCAACAACCAAGGAGGTGTCATGAACGAAGGTATCGATGTGGTGGGCCTGTATGTAGACGATCAGGATGCGGCGCTCGCCTTCTACGTGGACAAGCTGGGCTTTCGCGTGCACACGGACGTGCGCAACGGCGCCTACCGCTGGCTCACCGTCCAGCATCCGGACCAGCCCTCGTTCCAGCTCGGGCTGTTCACGCCCGGCCCGCCCATCCATGACGAAGCCACTGCCCAGGCCTTGCGCGCACTGGTCGCCAAGGGAGCCATGCCGCCCCTGGTGCTCGCGGTGGCGGACTGCCGCGCCAGCCATGCCCGGCTGCACGCCCTGGGCGTGGAATTCACGCAAGATCCGGTGGACCGCTACGGCAGCGTCGATGCGGGATT
>DAIDKG010000225.1 GCA_027450125.1 Bordetella sp.
GGCCTGACCAAAAAAGACCCGATCCCGCCGGGCGCGCTGCTCATCCAGCTGGGTGGCCCGGGCTTGCGCATCGGTATGGGTGGCGGCGCCGCCTCCAGCATGGGGGTGGGCAGCAACTCGGCCGACCTGGACTTCGACTCCGTGCAGCGCGGCAACCCCGAAATCGAACGCCGCGCGCAGGAGGTCATCGACCGCTGCTGGCAACAGGGCAATGGCAACCCCATCATCGCCATCCACGACGTGGGCGCGGGCGGCCTCTCCAATGCTTTCCCCGAGCTGGTCAACGACGCCGCGCGCGGCGCGGTGTTCGACCTCAAGCGCGTGCCGGTCGAAGAGTCCGGCATGTCGCCCGCCGAGATCTGGAGCAACGAGTCGCAGGAGCGCTACGTGCTCGCGATCCAGCCGCAGGACCTGGACCGCTTCGACGCCATCGCGCGGCGCGAGCGCTGCCCTTATGCAGTGGTCGGCGTGGCCACCGAAGAGCGCCAGCTGCGCGTGGTCGACGGCGAGGGCCTGCCGGGCCTGGATCCTGCCCGGCCCGAACCCGCCGATGAAGTGCGCCCCGTGGACGTGCCCATCGACGTCATCCTGGGCAAGGCGCCGCGCATGCTGCGCGACGTCAAGCGGCTGCCCGGCGCGGCCGGCAAGCTCGACCTGGTCGGCATCGATCTGACCGAAGCGGCCTACCGCGTGCTGCGCCATCCCACGGTGGCCAACAAGACTTTCCTCATCACCATCGGCGACCGCACCGTGGGCGGCCTTTCCGCGCGCGACCAGATGGTCGGCCCCTGGCAGGTGCCGGTGGCCGACTGCGCCGTCACGCTGTCCGACTACGAGGGCTTTCGCGGCGAGGCCATGTCCATGGGCGAGCGCACGCCCATCGCCGTGATCGACGCGCCGGCCTCGGGCCGCATGGCGGTGGCCGAGGCCTTGACCAACCTGGCCGCCGCCGACGTGGCCCAGATCGAAGACATCAAACTGTCCGCCAACTGGATGGCCGCCTGCGGCGCGCCGGGCCAGGACGCAGCGCTGTACGACACGGTCGCGGCCGTGAGCGAGCTGTGCCAGGCCGTGGGCCTGTCCATCCCGGTCGGCAAGGACTCCCTCTCCATGAAGACCTCATGGCAGGAGGGCGATGAACAGCGCCAGGTGATTGCACCGGTCTCGCTCATCGTTACGGCCTTCGCGCCCGTCAAGGACGCGCGCGCCAGTCTCACGCCGCAGCTGCGCACCGATGCCGGCGACAGCGCGCTCATCCTCGTCGACCTGGGCCAGGGCCGCCACCGCATGGGCGGCTCCATCCTCGCCCAGTCCTACGGCCAGGTCGGCCAGACCGTGCCCGACATCGACCGGCCGCAGGCCCTGCGCGCCTTCTTCATCACCATCCGCACCCTGGCCGAGGCCGGCATCATCCTGGCCTACCACGACCGTTCCGACGGCGGCCTGTTCGCCACGCTGGTCGAGATGGCACTGGCCGGCCGCACCGGCGTGTCGGTCAACCTGGACATGCTCACCTTCGACCCGGGTTCGGCCGACTGGGGCGACTTCAAGATCCGCGCCGAGCAGGTGGCCGTGCAGCGCGAGGAGCTGACGCTCAAGGCCTTGTTCTCGGAAGAAGCCGGCGCCGTGATCCAAGTGCCGATGTCGCAGCGCGACGCGGTCATGCAGGTGCTGCGTGGCGCCGGCCTGTCCAAATATGCCCACGTGATCGGCGGCCTGAACGACAGCGACGAGATCGAACTCTACCGCGACGGCAGGAAGATCTGGAGCCAGCCGCGTGCCGACCTGGGCAGCGCCTGGAGCGAGGTCAGCCGCGACATCATGTCGCTGCGCGACAATCCCGCCTGCGCCCAGGCCGAGTTCGACATCTGGAAAGACGCCGCCGATCCGGGCCTGGCTCCGCGCGTGGCCTTCAATCCCCAGGACGATATCGCCGCGCCTTTTATCGCCACCGGCAAGCGTCCGCGCGTGGCCATCCTGCGCGAGCAGGGTTGCAACAGCCAGGTCGAGATGGCCTGGGCCTTCGATACCGCCGGCTTCGAGGCGGTGGACGTGCACATGACCGACCTGCTGGCCGGCCGCGCCGACCTGGCCACCATGCAGGGTCTGGTGGCCGTGGGCGGCTTCAGCTACGGCGACGTGCTGGGCGCGGGCGAAGGATGGGCGCGCACCATCCGCTTCAACAGCAGGCTGTCGGACCAGTTCGCGCAATACTTCGCCCGGCCCGATACCTTCGGCCTGGGCGTTTGCAACGGCTGCCAGATGATGGCGGCGCTCGCGCCCATGATCCCGGGCGCCGGGCACTGGCCGCGTTTCACGCGCAACCAGTCCGAAAAATACGAAGCCCGGCTGTCGCTGGTGGAAATCGCCGAGTCGCCCTCGATCTTCTTTGCCGGCATGGCGGGCACCCGGGTTCCGGTAGCCGTGGCGCACGGCGAGGGCTATGCCAACTTCGCGCAGCAGGGCGACCCGGCCCGGGTCGCCGGCGCGGCGCACTTCATCAATCATTACGGCAACCGGACCGAGGCCTACCCCTACAACCCCAACGGCAGCCCCGGCGGCCTGGCTTCGGTCACCACGCCGGACGGCCGCTTCACGGTCATCATGCCGCACCCCGAGCGCGTCACCCGCAACGTGATGATGTCCTGGGCGCCCGAAAAATGGGGTCCGGCCGACAGCGGCGGCCCCTTCTCCCCGTGGATGCGCATCTTCCGCAACGCGCGGGTGTGGTTGAAGTAAGCTAGTCAGTTCAACGCGATACCTGGAGCCGCCCATGAACGCCCGCATTCCCGATGACGCCCTGCCGCCCGCCCTCGATCCCCAGGCCCTGCAGGCCTACGTCGATGAAAAATGGGACGGCCAGATCATCCCTGCGCTGACCACGTATATCGAGATTCCCGCCAAGAGCCCGTCCTTCGACGCCGACTGGGAAAAGAACGCCTACATCGAACGCGTCATCCGCGACGCGGCGCAATGGGTCGAATCGCAGAAAATCCACGGTTTGACCCTGGAGATCGTGCGCCTGCCGGGCCGCACCCCGATCATTTTCTTCGACGTTCCGAGCACCCGTCCGGACAACGGCGACACCATCCTGCTCTACGGCCACCTGGACAAGCAGCCCGAGTTCAACGGCTGGCGCAAGGACCTGGGTCCCTGGACGCCCAAGCTCGAGGAAGGCAAGCTCTACGGCCGCGGCGGCGCCGACGACGGCTATGCCGTGTATGCCTCGATCACCGCCATCATGGCGCTGGACCAGCAGGGCGTGCCGCGCCCGCGCTGCGTGGGCATCATCGAGACCTGCGAGGAATCCGGCAGCTACGACCTGCTGCCTTATGTCGATGCCCTGCGCAACCGCCTGGGCAACGTGGCCCTGGTGGTGTGCCTGGATTCGGGCGCCGGCAACTACGACCAGTTGTGGATGACCACCTCGCTGCGCGGCCTGGCTGCCGGCACGCTGGAAGTGCAGGTGCTGGACGAAGGCGTGCACTCGGGCGACTCCAGCGGCGTGGTGCCCTCGACCTTCCGCATCCTGCGCCATGTGCTCGACCGCCTGGAAGACAGCGGTACCGGCCGCCTCCTGCCCCAGAGCCTGCACTGCGAAATCCCCGCCGAGCGTGTCGCGCAGGTCAAGACTACGGCCGGCATCCTGGGCGACGCCGTGTGGGAACGCTTCCCCTGGAGCTGCGGCGCCAACGGCAGTTTTGTGCTGCCCATGACCACCAATCCCGAAGAGGCGCTGCTCAACCGCACCTGGCGTCCGACCCTGTCGGTGACGGGCGCCGAGGGTCTGCCGCCGCTGAGCTCGGCCGGCAACGTGCTGCGCCCGCGTACGGCCTTCAAGCTGGCGCTGCGCCTGCCGCCCCTGGTCGACGCGTCCGGCGCCGTGCAGGAAATCAAGCATCTGCTCGAAGACAACGCGCCCTACAACGCCAAGGTGACCTTCCACGCCGACAAGGGCGCGGCCACCGGCTGGAACGCGCCGGAAACGGCTCCGTGGCTGGCCGATGCGCTCGACCGCGCCTCCAGCCAGTACTACGGCGCCCCGTGCGGCTTTATCGGCCAGGGCGGCACGATTCCCCTTATGAGCATCCTGCAGCAGGGCTTTCCCAAGGCGCAGTTCATGGTCTTCGGCGTGCTCGGCCCCAAGTCCAACGCCCACGGCCCCAACGAGTTCCTGCACGTTCCCTACGGCAAGAAGAGCACCGCCGCCGTGGCGCAGATCATGGCCGACCTGCCGGCATGAGCACGCCGGGCCGCCCCAAGTGCTCATTCCCCCTTGGGGGGAAGGGCGCGCAGCGCCAAGGGGGCATCGCTAGCACGCCGGGCCGCCCCAAGGAGGCTCTGTGATCGTCGACGACGCGTCCGCCAGCCAGGTGGCTGCCGACACCCGGCTCTGGGTCGAGAAGGCCGTCATCGGGCTGAACCTGTGTCCCTTTGCCAAGGCGGTGCAGATCAAGGGCCAGGTACGCTACGCGGTGAGCGACGCGGTCGACGAGGAGGGCGTGCTGGCCGACCTCGAGGACGAACTGACTCGGATCTCGCAGGCCGACCCGCAAGCGGTGGATACGACGCTGCTGATCCTGCCGGAGGCGTTGCACGATTTCTACGAATTCAACGATTTCGGCGAGCTGTCCGATCGCCTGCTCAAGCGCATGCGGCTGGTGGGCAGCCTGCAGGTCGCGACTTTCCATCCGGCCTTCCAGTTCGCCGACACGGATCCGGACGACATGGGCAACTACACCAACCGCTCGCCGTATCCGACGCTGCACATATTGCGCGAAGACAGCATCGACCGCGCGGTCGAGGCCTTTCCCGAGGCCGAGACGATTTACGAAAAAAATATCGAGACCATGGAAAGCCTGGGGATCGATGGGTGGCGCAAGTTGATGCAGGCGTAGCGCTCCGGCGCCGTGCAAGGTCTGTAACGTAGCGCGTAGCGGTCCGCCCAGCCGCGACTGGAATATGGAAAACGATGATCATCGAGGGAAATTCCGAAACGCTAATCGCGCGCCAGGCGATCATGAACCGGCAGGGCGAATGCGTGGCCCATGAGTTGCTGTTTCGCGGCCGCAGCCCGGATACATCGGCCGTCGTCGACGACGGTTTCGCGAGCACGATGACCGTTGTCCAGAATCTGCTGGGCAGGATAGGCATCGAGACCGTGCTGGGCGACGGCGACGGCTTTCTGAATTGCCCCGACGAGTTCCTTGCCTCCGGATTCATCGACATTCTGCCGGCCCGCCGGATGGTGCTCGAGATCCTGGAGAGCAGCAGGCTGGACGATGCGCTCGCCCGGCGCTGCCGCGCCCTGCGGGGCAGGGGGTTTCGTATCGCGCTGGACGATGTCCGGGGGCTCACCCCGGAAATGCTCGCGTTTTTGCCCAACGTCGATCTTGTCAAGATAGACTGGCCCTACGTCGACTCGGACATGGCGGCCCGCATTACGCAGGCGTGCCATGCCGCGGACAAGATGGTGCTTGCGGAAAAGGTCGAGACGCCCGAGGACTACGCGCAAGCGCTTGAAATCGGCTGCGATCTGTTCCAGGGTTTTTATTTCACCCGGCCGCAGCTGCTCAAGAGCGGCGACAGGGCAACCGAGAATTCCGCGCAGCTTCTGGGCATCCTCGACCTGGTTCTGCAGGAAGCCGATATCGAGGATATCGAGCACGCCTTGAAGATGGTGCCGTCGCTGACGGTGAAGTTCCTGCGCCTGGCCAACAGCACCACCCTGTGGCGCACGCACGTGTCCGAGATCACCTCGGTGCGCAAGGCCCTGACCCTGGTCGGGTACAAGCAGTTGTCCCGATGGTGCTGCTTCATGCTCTATGGCGCCGACAAGAACGGCGATACGGATCCGCTGGCGCAGCTCGTCATGCGCCGCGCCGATTTCGTGGAACGCGTCGCGCAACGAATCTCTCCGCAGGACGAGCGCCTGCAGCAGGAGGTCTATCTTTCCGCGCTGCTGTCGCTGGCCCACATTCCGCAAGGCACGGACGCGCGCAGCTTCATGAGCGGCTTGGCCGTGGGGGAGGCCATCCGCGAGGCCGTCGTCTCGCGCAGCGGCTGGCTCGGCACCTTGCTGACTGTGGCCGAGTGCGTCGAGCGCGGGGAGTTCCCGACCGCGGCGCAGCTCGCGCAGCTTT
>DAIDKG010000226.1 GCA_027450125.1 Bordetella sp.
CTGGTAGAAGCGCGACAGGCCAAGATAAGGCTCGGGATCTCGCAGGTACTGCGCCAGGGCGACTTGCATGGGCGACGATACGGTGAACACGATGAACTGGTGGATCTTGCGCAGTTCCGCGGTCATGGCGCTTGGGGCGCAGCAGTATCCGATCTTCCAACCGGTGGCGTGATAGGTTTTGCCGAATGATGAAATCACGAAGGTATGGTCCGACAGCAGGGGTCGTGTCGCCAGGCTGCGGTGGGTCTGGCCGTCGAACACGATATGTTCGTACGGTTCATCGGACAGGAGCAGCACACCGGTATCGCGGACGATGCGCTCGAGCGCGTCCAGGTCGCTGTCCTGCAGGATGATCCCCGTCGGATTGTGCGGAAAATTCATCATGATCAATCGGGTTCGCGGAGTGATGGCGTCGCGAACCCGTTGCCAGTCCACCCGGAAGCCGGGATCGTCCGGAGTCGGCGCGCGCAGGGGAACCATGATGGGCACGCCTCCGGCCAGGCGGATGGCGGGCAGGTACGAGTCGTAGCAGGGTTCAATGACGACCACTTCGTCGCCTTGACCGACCACGGCCAGTACGGCCGCCATCAAAGCCTCGGTTGCTCCGCTGGTTACCGTGATCTCGGTGTCGAAATCGTAGGAACGTCCATATAGCGCATGGACCTTGTCCGCGATGGCCATGCGCAGGGCGGGGATGCCCGTCATATAGGGATACTGGTTATATCCGTCGGCCATGGCCTGCGTGACCAGATTGCATAGGGCCGGGTCGGGATTGAAATCCGGGAAGCCTTGTCCCAGATTGATGGCCTGGTGCTCCTGGGCCAGGCGGCTCATGACGGTGAATATGGTTGTACCGATGTCGGGCAGTTTCGATTGCAGCATGGAGTTCGAGGGTATGGGGTGAAAAGAGGGGGCTGGCCGGATCATAGAACGGGGGTCGTGAGCGTGGTGTGCTCGGGCTGTGGCGGGTGGCTATATTGAAAAGGACCTAGGGAAAGTATCTAGTGTCCCATGCGTAGTGGCTGAGTATGCTCAATCTGGCAGTTGACTCAAGTAGTGCGCAAGTCCGTATGGTGTATAGGTTTTGGCGTCCTTGAATCATTTGCGCATTCTGTTTTATCCATCATGGACGCTATAGGAAAATGGCAAAAGGTAAAGTCAAGTGGTTCAACGCCGACAAGGGTTACGGGTTCATCACTCCTGACGGCGGTGGTCCGGAAGTTTTCGCACACTTTTCGGCGATTCAGGGACGTGGCTATCGCAGCCTGAATGAGGGCCAGGAAGTCGAGTTCGAAATCAAGGATGGTCCGAAGGGACCTCAGGCGGCCGAAATCAAGCCGCTTTAATTGCAGGAATCCCGTTTCCTGCTCGCCAGCTTCGTCTGGCTGCAACGCCCCAGGTCCTTAGGCCCTGGGGCGTTGTCATATCGGGGGTGGGTAAGCATGTGGATAACATGCTGGCAAACCGGGGATAAGTTGGGATAAGTCGGGATAGGCAAGGGTGTAGCGGGTCAGAAATATTGCGCTGCATTGATGGCTTATTCGACTTGTTCACAAAAAATCCGAAATGGGCCGGATCTGGAATCCCTCGCGCTCCTCTCGGTAAAAAGCGAATTTTTGCATGTGAAATACAGTGCACCGCAGCATTGCGCGTTGAGTTATTCACAAAGATATCCTCAGGGCGTTTGTTCGTACTTTTTGCGGAACATCTTGATGCTGCATGAAGAGGCGGGGCTGTGGATAGACGATAGATGTTGGAGAGTGGAAAGATGGTTTCACGTGAAACACCGGCCTTGCCAGGACTTTCAATGTTTCACGTGAAACAGCAATCCTACAGCCCCTATAATGAGGGTTGATGCTCTTTCGTCTTTTCCCACTATGGATTTTCCACGCGAATTTGATGTGATCGTTGTCGGCGGCGGTCACGCTGGTACGGAAGCCGCGCTGGCATCTGCACGCGCTGGTGCTGCGACGCTTCTGCTTACTCATAATATCGAGACGCTGGGGCAGATGTCATGCAACCCTTCAATAGGGGGCATCGGCAAAGGGCATTTGGTCAAAGAGATTGACGCTCTTGGCGGCGCCATGGCCATTGCTACCGACGAAGCCGGAATTCAATTTCGCATACTCAACGGTTCCAAAGGTCCGGCTGTTCGCGCCACGCGTGCCCAGGCAGATCGCGTTCTATATCGCAAGGCCATACGCGGTCGGTTGGAAAACCAAGCCAATCTCTGGTTGTTCCAGCAGGCTGTCGATGACCTGCTGGTCGAAGGCGATAAAGTTGTAGGCGCGGTGACCCAGATCGGGTTGAAGTTCCGGTCACGTGCCGTCGTGCTCACGGCGGGAACATTCCTTAACGGGCTGATTCATGTCGGTTTGCAGAACTACTCAGGTGGCCGGGCAGGGGATCCGCCATCCATTTCCCTTGGGGCTCGGCTGAAGGAGCTCAAGCTACCTCAGGGCCGCTTGAAAACGGGAACCCCGCCGCGTATCGATGGACGAACCATCAATTACCGTATATTGGAAGAACAGCCGGGTGACGCTGATCCCGTGCCGGTGTTTTCTTTCCTGGGCAACGTTGCCATGCATCCCCGGCAACTTCCTTGCTGGATTTCCCATACCAATAACCGCACTCACGACATCATTCGGGGAGGGCTCGATCGCTCGCCCATGTACAGCGGCGTGATCGAAGGAGTCGGTCCGCGGTACTGCCCGTCCATCGAAGATAAGATCCATCGTTTTGCCGACAAGCAATCGCATCAGGTCTTTCTCGAACCGGAAGGGCTGGACACGCACGAGGTCTATCCCAATGGCGTGTCCACCAGCTTGCCTTTCGATGTGCAGTTGAATCTGATCCATTCGTTGCCGGGATTGGAACAGGCGCACATACTGAGGCCCGGCTACGCCATCGAGTACGACTACTTCGATCCCCGCGGCCTCAAATCCACCCTGGAAACCAAAGCCATTTCCGGCCTGTTCTTTGCCGGGCAAATCAACGGCACGACCGGCTATGAAGAAGCCGCTGCCCAAGGGTTGCTGGCCGGAACGAACGCCGCCCTGCAAGCGCAAGAAAAGGAAAGCTGGACGCCACGTCGCGATGAAGCCTATCTGGGTGTGCTGGTCGACGATCTGGTGACGCGTGGCGTCACGGAGCCGTACCGCATGTTCACCTCGCGCGCCGAATATCGCCTGAGCCTGCGCGAAGACAATGCGGATTTGCGCCTGACCGAAATTGGCCGCAAGCTGGGTCTGGTCGACGATGTCCGGTGGGACACCTTCAGCCGCAAGCGCGACGCCATTGCACAGGAGCTGGAACGGCTTAAATCCACCTGGGTCAATCCCCGCCTGATGCCAGTGGAGACTGCCGAGCCCTTGCTGGGCAAGGCAATTGAACGTGAGTATTCACTTTCAGATTTGCTCAAGCGTCCCAATGTCAGTTATGCCGCCCTCATGTCGGCAAGGCAGGCGGACGGCAATTTGCTGGCAGGTCCGGGCCTGATGCATGACGAAACACTGGCCGAGCAGATCGAAATACAGACCAAGTACGCCGGCTACATCAGTCGCCAGCAGGACGAAGTGCGCAAGCACGCCGAGCATGAACAGCAGGCCATCCCGGCGGACATCGATTACGACGCGGTCACCAGCCTTTCCTTCGAAGTCCGCCAGAAACTCAAGGACCACAAGCCCGAGACCGTAGGGCAGGCCGCGCGATTGTCCGGCGTCACGCCCGCGGCCATTTCGCTCCTGCTCATTCACCTGAAGCGCTTGCACTACGGTGCGCGCAAGCAGGCGGCATGATGGGGGACGACGCGATATCCGCCGACTTCGACCGAAGGTTGACGCAGGCATGCCGGCAACTCGGACTGCAGGCTACGCAGGCGCAACGCGAGAAACTGCTGCATTACATCGAACACATGCAGCGCTGGAACCGCACCTACAATCTCACGGCCGTGCGCGATGCCGGCCAGATGCTGGTGCAGCATTTGTTCGACAGCCTCGCCGCGGTGCGGCCTATTGAACTGCATGCTCCGGCAAGGCCGCTGCGCATCATGGACGTCGGATCCGGGGGTGGATTGCCGGGCGTGGTTCTGGCCATACTGCACCCGGACTGGCAGGTGCGCTGCATCGACGCCGTGGAAAAGAAGATGGCCTTCGTGCGCCAGATGAGCGGCGCCCTCGACCTGCCCAATCTGCAGGCCTGCCATGCGCGCGTCGAAGCCCTGCCGCCATCGGATTGCGACATCGTGATTTCGCGCGCCTTTGCATCGCTGCTGGACTTTGCTAACTTGGCGGGCCTGCATGCAGGCGGGCAGGGCGCCTTGCTCGCCATGAAAGGCAAGCCGCCCGAAGACGAAATCGCCGCCTTGCGCGAGCAAGGCGTCTGGCAGGTACAGCGCATCGAAACGTTGCAGGTGCCCGAACTGGACGCCCAACGCTGCCTGGTGTGGATGCGACGCATCGGCCAGGCTTGAATACCCGCAAGCAATATTCCAGCTACGCAGCAACCTCGACAGGAATTCCATGA
>DAIDKG010000227.1 GCA_027450125.1 Bordetella sp.
ACAGGGAAGCGAGGTGCAACAGGCCGAAGCTGACCGGCACGTTGACCCGTATCAGCCCGCTGGGCGTGTGGGTGCGGGAGCTGGCCTCGGCGTGCGCATCGTCGATGGCGCCGAGTATGTCGCGCGCCCGCTGGTAAAACAGGCGCCCCTCCTCCGTCAGCGATAGCCGCCGGGTGGTTCGCTGCAGAAGCCGCACCCCGATCCACTGTTCCAGCGAATCGACATGACGCGACACCGCCGCTTTGGACACCCGCATGGCGTCGGCCGCGCCGACGAAGCTGCCGGCATCGACTACGGCTACGAAAGCCGCCATCTCCTGGGTACGGTCCATTGATTGTCTCTAATAATGGGATTATTAATCCAATAAATACTAATTTATCAATAAATCTGTGGTCAATAAAATCTTCTCATCCATCCAACACGGAATACGGAGCACATCATGAAAGTTACGGTTATCGGTACCGGCAATATGGGTTCGGCGTTCGTCAAGCAATTGACCAAGGCGGGGCACGAGGTGCGCGTCACCGGGCGCAACGCAGCCAAGGCCCAGGCTCTGGCCGGCCAATACCCCGGGGCGCAGGCCGTCGAGGCATCCGGCGCGGCATCGGCCAGCGACGCGATCGTCCTGGCCACCGGCTATGCCGAGGCGCCCGCCGCGCTGCGCGCGCTGGGCGATCTGAGCGGCAAGACGGTCATCGACATCACCAATCCGCTGACGCCGGACTATATGGGACTGACGCTCGGCCACGACACCTCGGCCGCCGAGGAAATTGCCCGTGCCCTGCCCGGCGTGCATATCGTCAAGGCCTTCAACACCCTCTTTGCCCAGGTGCTGGCCGACGGCCCCGCATTCGCGGACGGCCAACGCGGCAGCGTCTTTTTTGCAGGCGACAGCGCAACAGCCAAGGCTACGGTGAAATCGCTCATCGACAGTCTCGGCTTTCACCCGGTCGATGCGGGCGGCCTGAAGAATGCGCGCTACCTCGAACCGCTTGCGGGCCTGAATATCTACCTGGGGTATGGCGCAGGCATGGGGACCGCGATCGCGCCGGCCTGGATCTCCAAGTAAGCACGTCCCGCGCGATCCTCGCCAATTCAACGACTCATGCCGGCTCGACCGGCGACCGCCTCTTCATCAGACAGGAAATATCATGATCGATACCCGCACCGCCCCGTACTCAGCCCTGGTCCTGCGCCTCGCGCTGGGCGCCATGTTCATCGCGCACGGCTTGACCAAGCTGCTTGTCTTCACGCCGGCCGGTACCGCGAAGTTCTTCGAATCGGTCGGCTTCGCCGGGTGGTTCGCCTGGCCCATCATTCTGTTCGAAACCCTCGCCGGCGTGCTGCTGCTGGGCGGCGTCTACACGCGCATCGTCGCCGCGGTCGCCGCCGTCGAACTGTTCACGGCCTCGACGGTTCATTTCGGCAACGGCTGGATGTTCACCAATCCGAACGGCGGCTGGGAGTATCCGGTGTTTCTTGCAATCGCCGCGGTGGTCCTCGCGCTGCTCGGCGACGGCGCGTTTGCCTTAAAGCCGATGGCGCGCGGCGCCAATACCTGACGCGCCAGTCGGCCATCCGGGGATCAGGCCCCGAGTAAAATCCGCAACACCTGCCTTACGCCGTCTTCCCAGCAAGGCAGGGTCAGACCGAACGTCGCACGCAACTTGCCCGTGTCCAGGCGCGAGGACTTGGGACGGCGCGCCGGCAGCGGGTACTCGTCGGTCCCGATGCGCTGGATCTGTTCAGGCTGCACCTTGAGCGGTGCGCCTGCATCGCGCGCCAGGCGCCCTATCAGCACGGCGTAGTCGTACCAGGTGGTCTCGCCCCGGGCTGCCAGATGATAGGTACCGAACGGAAACGGCGTGTCCTTGCCCGATTGCGACAAGTAACGCCCCAGCATCTGCGCCGTCGCGTCGGCGATCAGCGCAGCTCCCGTAGGGGCTCCCGTCTGATCGCCCACGACGCGCAGCGTATCGCGCTCGCGCATCGCGCGCAGCATGGTTTTCAAGAAGTTGGCGCCATGCGCCCCATAGACCCAGCTGGTGCGCAGGACCAGATGCCGTTCGCAGGCCGTGGCAACCGCCTGCTCGCCCACCAGCTTGCTGTGTCCGTAGGCGCCGGCCGGATCGGTGGCGTCGCTCTCGCGGTACGGCGCATCCTGCCCGCCGTCGAACACATAATCGGTGGAGTAATGCACCATCAGGGCGCCCAGGGCCTGGGCTTCGGCGGCCATGATGCCCGGCCCCTGCCCGTTGACGCGTAAGGCCAGCTCCGGCTCCTGCTCGGCCTTGTCCACCGCCGTATAGGCGGCCGCATTGACCACGATGTCCGGACGCTCGGCGCGGATCGCGGCGCGGATCGATACCGGATCGGCCAGATCGCAGCGGCTGCGGTCCATGGCTGCGACATCCCCCAGCACCGCCAGGCTGCGCTGCAGTTCGAAGCCCAATTGTCCGTCGCAGCCCGCCAGCAGAATTTTCATCGCGCCGAATCCTCAGGCGCCGTAGTGGCGCGACACCCAATTCCGATAGGCGCCGCTGGTCACGCCTTGCACCCAGGCCTGGTTGTCCAGGTACCACTGCACCGTCTTGCGTATGCCGGTCTCGAAGGTCTCGGCCGGACGCCAGCCCAGCTCGCGCTCGATCCGGCGCGCGTCGATGGCGTAGCGGCGGTCGTGTCCGGGACGGTCTTTGACGAAGGTAATCAGGTCGCTGTGCAATCGACCGTGCGGCAACGGCCGAAACTCGTCGAGCAGTCCGCAGATCGTCTTGACCACATCGATGTTGGCGCGCTCGTTCCATCCGCCCACGTTGTACGTCTCGCCCGGCTTGCCGGATTCCAGCACGCGGCGGATGGCGCTGCAGTGGTCTTTCACATAAAGCCAGTCGCGAACCTGCAAGCCATCGCCGTACACCGGCAGGGACTTGCCCGCCAAGGCATTGTGGATGACCAGCGGAATCAGCTTTTCCGGAAAATGGTAGGGTCCGTAATTGTTGGAGCAATTGGTGGTGAGCACTGGCAGGCCGTAGGTGTGATGCCAGGCTCGCACCAAGTGGTCGGACGCCGCCTTGGATGCCGAATACGGGCTGTTGGGCGCATAGGGCGTGGTTTCGGTGAAGGGCGGATCTTGCGCAGCGAGCGTGCCGTAGACCTCGTCGGTGGAGACATGCAGGAAACGAAAGGCGTCGCGCTCGGCAACGGGCAAGGTCGAAAGATAGGCCCGCGCCGACTCCAGCAGATTGAAAGTGCCGACGACGTTGGTTTGCATGAATTCGGCCGGACCATGGATGGACCGGTCCACGTGGGACTCTGCGGCGAAATTGACGATGGCCCGCGGCCGGCATTGCGCCAGCAGGCCGTCCACCAAAGCGCTGTCGCCGATGTCGCCCTGCACCAGCGTGTGGCGCGCATCGTCCTGCAGCGAAACCAGGGTATCGGGGTTGCCGGCATAGGTCAGCTTGTCCAGATTGACGATGGGTTCCTGTGAACC
>DAIDKG010000228.1 GCA_027450125.1 Bordetella sp.
CCGCGCGCAGGGCCAGCAGGATCTGCTTGTTGCCGACGTGCGCCAGCGGCCCGCCTTCGCGCGGCGCCACCCAGCCCAGGCTCTGCATTTCCAAGTTGTTGCCGGCTCGATAGGCGTGCCGGCTCAACGCCGTTTCAAGCGCTTCCCCAAAGAGAGTCCAGGGGGCTGAAAGGCGATAGATCTTGAGATTCTTGAACCACATGGCTTGAGGCAAAAGCAGCGATTCTATACGACGCGCGCCTTTGCGCGAGGTCATGTGTTGCTACATATGCGTACAGTTTCAAGGATGAGTCTTTGAAAAACTGGATTCAGCCTTTCGGCATGCGCAGCGTGCGCCGGCCGAGACGCACTCCGAATCGAGCAAGGAGCAAACAATGCAAAAGCGCAATCCCGTATTCAAAGCCGCATCCATCGCCATCATTGCTGGCAGTCTGGCGTTGGCCGGCTGCACGACGACGCAGAACACCCCTGACAACGCATCGACGAACGCGTCGACGCGCGCCTCGATCGACGCCTCGGTCAACGCGACGCTGTCGCGCCTGTATTCGAATGTGCCCGGCTCGCGCGAACTGGTTGCCAAATCGCGTGGCGTACTCGTGTTTCCGAATGTGATTCAGGCAGGTTTCTTCGTCGGCGGACAGACCGGCAATGGCGCCCTGCGCGTGGGCGGGGCGACTGTGGGTTACTACAATACGTCGTCATTGTCCTTCGGACTGCAGGCCGGCGCGCAATCGAAGGCCGTCATCTTCCTGTTCATGACGCAGGATGCGCTGAACAAATTCCGCAACTCCGACGGGTGGGCCGCCGGGGCCGATGCCTCGGTCGCGGTCCTGAAGATCGGCGCGAACGGCGCGGTCGACACCACCACGGCCACCTCGCCGGTCGAAGTGTTCGTGCTGACCAACGCGGGCTTGATGGGCGATGTGTCGGTCAACGGTACCAAGGTGACCAGGCTGCATCTCTGATGCATGCTTGCGAGACGGCAAAAAAAGAGGCCAGCACGTAGTGCTGGCCCTTGTAAGGCACACAATGCCGCGTCAAAAGGCTCGCGGGGGACACGGCATCGGTGTCAGCACTCGACCCTGGGGTTTTCCGGCAGGGGATCTGTATGCAGGAAAAGTGCGCCAAGACCAAGAGCTGATGGAAACAGTCTAGGTTTCGGGCACTGACAGGGGTCTGAACTATTCGACCTGGGATCGCGCAGAAATTTCGGGCTGTTTCAGCCATTGCGCCGGAACGGACGAAAAAAAGCTCCCGCCAGGGAGCTTGATGCGTCGTCCCGGGCCGGTGTGCAGGCCGGCCGGGACGCGTTTTCAGGCGTTGATGTCGACATCCTTGGTTTCACGTATGAAGAGCGTGCCTATCACCAGGGTCGCGGCGGCGATGATGATGGGATACCAGAGGCCGTCGTAGATATTGCCCGTTGCCGCCACGATGGCGAAGGCCACCGGAGGCAGGAAGCCGCCGAACCAGCCGTTGCCGATGTGATACGGCAAGCTCATCGACGTATAGCGTATGCGTGTGGGGAACAATTCGACCAGCATGGCGGCGATGGGTCCGTACACCATGGTCACGAAGATCACCAGAACGGTCAGCAGCACGACCACCATCACATTGTTGCTTTGCGCGGGATCGGCCTTGGCCGGATAGCCGTGGCCGCGGATGGCCGCGGTCAGCGCTTTGTCCAGCTCGGCCGATTTGGCCTTGAAGTCGGCGGCGGGCAGGGTCGAGCCTTCGAACGACGAGAACTGGGCGTCGCCGATCTTGACGCTGGCCACCGTGCCGGCCGGCGCGGCCTGGTTGCGGTAGTTGACCGAGTTGCGCGCCATGAACGACTTGACGATGTCGCACGAACTCTTGAAGGACGAGGTGCCCACGGGATTGAACTGGAACGAGCAGGTGGCCGGATCGGCGATCACCGTGACCGGCGCCGAGGCCTGCGCCTGCTCAAGCGCCGGGTTGGCGTAGTGCGTGATGCCCTTGAATATGGGGAAGTAGGCCAGCGCGGCGATGAGGCATCCGGCCATGATGACGGGCTTGCGGCCTATGCGGTCGGACAGCGCGCCGAAGATCACGAAAAACGGTGTGCCGATGAGCAGGGCCACGGCGATCATGATGTTGGCCGCACCGGCATCGACCTTGAGCGTCTGGGTCAGGAAAAAGAGCGCGTAGAACTGGCCCGTATACCAGACGACGGCCTGGCCGGCGGTCAGGCCCAGCAAGGCCAGGATCACTACCTTGCAGTTTTTCCACTGGCCGAAGGACTCGGCCAGCGGCGCCTTGGAGCCGCGGCCTTCCTCCTTCATGCGCAGGAAGGTCGGCGACTCGTTGAGCTGCAGCCGGATCCAGACCGAGATGGCCAGCAGGATGATGGAGAGCAGGAAGGGAATGCGCCAGCCCCAATCGGCAAAATCCTTCTCGCCGATGGTCATGCGCACGCCCAGTATGACCAGCAGCGACAGGAACAGGCCCAGCGTGGCGGTGGTCTGGATCCAGCTGGTGAAGTAGCCGCGGCGGTTGTGCGGCGCGTGCTCGGCCACGTAGGTGGCC
>DAIDKG010000229.1 GCA_027450125.1 Bordetella sp.
GGCCAATCTGTCGTGGTCTACGGGTCTGGCGGCGTGGGCTTGAACATCGTTCAGGCGGCCTCGCTGGTATCGGCCTATCCGGTTATCGCAGTGGATCTGCACGAAGGCAAGCTCGAACTTGCCAGGCGCATGGGCGCGACGCATGTCGTCAACGCAAGCGGCCGTGGTCTGGACGATGTCAAGGCCGAGATACAGCGTGTGCTCGACCAGGCAGGTGCACGCGGTGGCGCCGATGTCTTTATCGACAACACGGGCGTGCCGGCGGTGATCGAAATGGGTTACGCAATGACCAAGCCGCAAGGCACGGTCACGCTGGTGGGTGTGCCGCGCAAGGGCAGCAATATAAGCCTGTTCTCGCTGCCCCTGCATTTCGGAAAGACTCTTGCCGGCTCGCATGGCGGCGAGGCCGTGCCCGACGTGGACATTCCGCGATACCACAATATGTACCGCGCCGGCCGCATCGCACTGCGCGAGCTGATCACCGATTACTTCTGTCTCGGCCAGATCAATGAGGCCATTGCCGCAATGCGCAGCGGCAAAGTCAGCGGGCGCTGCCTCATCCGGATGTCCGGCCATGAGCGCTGAATGATTTACGCCGCCCGCCTAGTCCCGGTCCAGCCTGACGCGTTGCCACGATGAACTCCGAATCCGATAAGCCCAAAATAGTCCTTGTCTCGGGCCATTTCAACGTCCTGCATCCCGGGCACGTACGTCTTCTTCGCTTTGCTAAAGAGTGCGGCGACAAGCTGATCGTAGCGGTCGAAAGCGATCGCATCGCGAAGAACGCCGCGCACGTGCCGGAGCAACTGCGCCTGGAGGGCGTGCAGAGCAATATCTGGGTCGATGAGGCGTTCCTTTTCGACGAGCCGGTCGTCGATCTGATTGCGCGCATCCGTCCCGATGTCGTGGTAAAAGGCAAGGAGCACGAACAACGCGTGAATCCCGAATTAGCCGTATTGGGCGAGTACGGCGGCAAGCTCATTTTCAGCTCGGGCGCGACGATGTTTTCGTCGGTCGACCTTATCCGCAAGACATTCTACGAGTCCGATCTGCGCTCGATTTCCGCGCCTGCAGACTATCTCGCGCGCCATGACATCGTTGCGGCCCGCGCGTTGGAAATCGTGCGCGGGTTCTCTAAAATGAAAGTCTGCGTCGTCGGCGACCTGATCGTCGACGAATACATCACATGCCAGCCGCTAGGCATGTCGCAGGAGGACCCGACCATCGTCGTCACGCCGATCGACACGACTCAGTTCATCGGTGGCGCGGGCATCGTCGCCGCCCATGCGGCGGGACTAGGTGCGTTGGTGCATTTTGTTTCTGTCGCGGGCGACGATGCCGCGCGCGATTTTGCGCTCGGGTGTCTGGCGGCGGAAGGGGTGCGGACCGACATTCTGATCGACGAAGTGCGTCCAACCACGCGCAAGCAGCGCTTTCGCAGCAAGGGCAAGACGCTGCTACGCGTGAGCCATCTGCAGCAGGCCGCGATTTCGCCTGCCTTGCAGGACGAAATGTACGCGCGGCTCGAAGCCTTGATCCGCGAGGTCGATCTGCTGGTTTTCTCGGATTTCAATTATGGCTGCCTGCCGCAACCGCTGGTGGACCGCGCTGTCCTGCTCGCACGCCTGCACGATGTAATGCTAGTGGCGGACAGCCAGTCGTCATCGCAGATCGGCGACATTGGCCGGTTCCGCGACATGGACTTGCTGACGCCGACCGAGCACGAGGCACGGATCAGCACCCGAAATCATCAGGACGGTCTTGTCGTTCTGGCTGAGCAGCTGCGGCAGTGCGCGAGCGCGCGCAATATCCTGCTCAAGCTCGGCGAAGAGGGGGTGCTTGTGCATCCCGCTGGCGTTTCTCTGGGCGGCGAGCTTACGGACCGACTCGGCGCGCTGAATTCGGCGCCGAGCGATGTCGCGGGTGCGGGCGACAGCCTGCTGATCGCCAGTGCGCTGACGCTTGCTAGCGGCGGAAACATATGGGAGGCGGCATACCTGGGATCGCTTGCGGCCGCGATCCAGGTCGGCCGCGTTGGAAATACGCCGATCCGGACCGAGGAATTCGTGGAACTGCTCGAAGAGTTTCGCGCATGAAAGCGCTGCTGCTTGCCGCGGGATTCGGCACGCGCCTGCGCCCGTTGACCGATGCGACGCCCAAGTGCCTCGTGCCGATTCACGGCGAACCGCTGCTGGGCATCTGGCTGCGCAAACTTGCCGCCGCAGATTGCGGCCCGTTTCTGGTCAATACGCACTATCTGTCGGGCCAGGTCGAGCTGTTCATCGAGAGTAGTCCGTATCGAGAGCGGATCACGGTAGTCCACGAAACGGCGCTGCTGGGCACCGCGGGGACCTTGATCTCGAATCTCGATTTTTTCGGTGGCCAGGACGGCATGTTGATTCACGCCGATAATTATTGCCTCGCCGATTTCGCGGCATTCATTCACGCACACCGAAATCGGCCGCCGCATTGCCTGATGACCATGATGACTTTTCGCACGGACCATCCGTCCTCGTGCGGCATCGTGACCCTTGATGCGAACAATACTGTTGTCCGGTTCGAGAAGAAGCAGCCGAACCCGAGCGGCAATCTTGCGAATGGCGCGGTTTATTTACTCTCATCTGCATTGCTCGCGCAGTTGCGCGGCCATGGGCCCGGCATTGTCGATTTCAGCACGCAGGTCCTGCCATCGCTGATCGGCAGGATCCATGCGTGGGAAACTACCGATACGTTTATCGATATCGGTACGCCGCGAACCTATGCGCTCGCGAACGCATTGACGCCCGCCACGTAGACAGGCGTAGTCGAAAAAGCGCTTTTCGAGGCTAGGCCCGCCGACTATCTCGTGTCGGGCTTGCACAGTGTGATCTCGACGCTGACCCGGCTCCGGTCGGCGTTGTTCAACGCGCCTTTGTGAAAGACGTTGTCGTTGAAGATCAGGGCGTCGCCCGGTTGCGCTGGCATCAGCTGGCCGGGGCCTATCTCGCTCAGGTCGAAATCGGGCTTGGGCTTGGGACCGTCAGGGGTATCGACCTTGTAGTAGCCCAGAGGATGAGAAGTCGACCCGGGGTATATGATCAGGCCGTTTTCGCCTGCCGAACTTTCGACCGAGATCCATATCTTGTAGGAGATGGAGCGCCGATACTCGATGTTGTAGAGCTCGTGAAACCATCGGTCGCAATGGGCTGCTCCCACATCCGTGTCGCGTCCTGGCCTGACCAGGCGGAAATACACCTCAGGCCTCGGTTCGCTTTTCAGGTCGCCATAAGTCACTTCCTGGGGCACATATCCGGGCAGAAAGTCGCGAAATGCCTTGATTGAACCGAAATCCAGCACCGCGTCCGCCTGGGCGGGCTTGAGAACGCGATTGGGTTTTGCGCCCATGACGCGATGCTGTTCGTCGTTCACTATAAAGTGGTACGCGCCCAGATCGTCGATATGCACGCCGATGGCGTCTTCGATGCAGGAGCGGATGAAACCGCGCAATTGATCCAGTTCGCCGGAACTCAGCAGCGGCGTGTGCGCATACCCGCTGTTCTGGAGTTGCGCGAATGTCGAGGTCGAGAATGCCATCTTTGAACAAGGCTCCAATCAATGGTTGGCTGACAGCCAACGCGATATCTGGCCGTCCAGATGTGTCATGTACATCCGTACGGCATCGCTTCCTTCGGCGGGCGCGAACGGGGCGTACTGCGTCGCGCCGCGAATGAACGGTCCGTTGGTCACTTCGTGAAAAATGATGTTTTCCGAGCGCACCACGACAGTGTGAAACCGGGCGGTATCCAGGCGATAAAAAAAAGCACCATTCTGGGAGAAGGGGATGACCCGCTCGATCTCTCCGTCGCCGGCGAAGACGACGATGTCGGCGCTGCCCTCGATCAGGTGGGACGACTCGCTCTTGCCCTCGTGCCGATGCGGACAGATGTAGGAAGCGTGGTTGATCATGATGATCATTTCCTGGATGCCCGCAGCATCATCCTTGTGCGCGCAGATCCTGGCGCGCTTTTTGAGGCTGCGCGCGGTCATCGCGCGCAGTTCGTCCAGCGCCGCATTTCGCAGGGACACGATTTCGTCCGTACAAACCAGTACATCATCAGACTTTGCCAACAGTCCTTCAAGCATTGCCCACCTCCTGCGCCGGATTGAAGGCCGGGATGAAACGTCCGCCGCGCTCAAAAAAAGCGGGTATGGATTGACGCACTTTCCTTTCCGCGGCTGGCGCCAATGTGCAAATGCATATGTCGACCGTGGACTCGAGCAAATACTTGGAACTACGTATGCAGAGATTGGTTCCAGGCATGAAAAGCCCTTGTTTCGTAGGATTGTCGTCCACAGCAAATTCTATCAAGCCTGCCAGGCCATAGAAATTGACGTACTTGGCGGCGTGATGTCCTGCGCCGAACAGCGCCAGCTTTTCGCCCGCTGCGACGCTGTCGGATAGTGTTTTGTGCAAATCGTCCTTGCGCGCCGCGAATCCGAGCCCGAATGCGCGCAAGCCATCGGCCACGGCGGCGATCGCATCGGGCCTTGGGCCGGAAATGCTGGGCGCCTTGATTCCGTCGGCGCGCAGAATGAGTACCAGGGCATCCTCGTAGGCATAGGGGTAACGTGCCATGTCCACCACGGTCGCCGGCAATCTGGCGGCCAATTGCCTCAAGGAGCCTTCGGTGAAGTAGGTGAAATGATCTTCCCAGACCAAGGCATGGTTGCCCAAGGCGAGCATCTTGCTCGCGTCCGGCACTTCGACGACGACATGGCCTCCGGGTCGAACAAGGCCAAGGAGGTCGGTCATGAATTCATATGCCGACTCGGCGTGCTCGAGGACGAACCTTGCGCACACGACGTCCACCGCGTTTTCCCTCGCTCGCATTCTGCGTGCAACTTCCGACTGCGACACCCGCTGCGCAACGCTTTCCAGGCCGTGATCTTCCCGGCACGGCGCCCATGCCTCGAAATCGATCCAATCGACAGACTGGCATCCGCCGGCCCGCAGCGCCTTAGACAAGTCGGCGTCGATATAAGTCAGGCCCAGGACTCGACTGCGAGCGTCGACCACTCCCAAGGCAAGCATTTTCTCCGCCAGTGCGGGCAGATGTGCCTCGGGCTCCCGGAACCGTACGGGGGGATTCCTTTTGCGCAAAGCCTCCAGCGCAAACCGATCAACCAGTTGTACGGTGCCGCAGGTGCGGCAGAAACCGAGGCTCAAGCGCGCGACGGTAGCACGGGTTGTCGCTTGAGGGGCGGGCATGAAGCCGGTAGACAAAGGCTGAAGGCCGAAATCCACGGACGTTTCGAGCGCGTTCGATCCGCATGCTGTGCAATGCCGCACTGGAGTTCCCCGGTCAGAGCGTGTCCATCGAGGCAAGGTCGATGATCCTTGGCTCCGGCAGAGGCAAGATGAATTTGCCGCCCGCCCTGAGGTATTCCAGATTCCTGCTTACGATGGGTTTGGCATAGATCCAGGCCAGTATCACGATGGCCCTGGGCATGTGCTTGATGATGTCTTCGGAAGAAAAAACTTCGATATGAGCACCGGGGCTGTAGGTACCAACCTTGATCGGATTGTCGTCGTAGATGCGCTCCAGCACGGATTCCAGCTCGTAGTTGTAGAGCAGCGTCGTCGTTGTCGTCGAGGCGCCATACCCGGCAATTCCCGTCATGTCCGCCGAAATATCGCGCAGGATGCTGTGCGTGGCGTCCCTGGCCGCGACGATTTTCCCGACATAGCTTCGATAGGTCTCGATCTTGTCGAAGCCCAGGCTGATTTCGCGTGCCATCAGCGCGAGCAATGCATCCGACTGCCTGCGCGTTCCGGTACTTTTGACCTGAACGAAACCGCGTATCGATCCGCCCTTGGTCGAAATGCGCTCCACGTCGAAAAGGCTGAGGTCCAAGGAATTGAAGAAATTTTCCAGGGGGTTCAGCGTGTGATAGGAAACGTGTTCATGGTAAATGGTGTCGAACACCATGTTTTCGACCATGTCTGGCAGGTAGGACACCTCGAATACGAATACGCCGTCGTTGGCCAGCACACTCCTGATGCCCACGGTGATGTCGCCCAGATTGTCCGCGTGCGCATAGACATTGTTGGCGCAGACCAGGCTGGCCTTGCCGTTTTTCGCCAGGATTTCCTGGGCCAGGGCGGAGCCGAAAAACGCGGCGATGGTCGGCACCTCGCGTTCGTTGGCATATTGCGCCACATCGCGGGAGGCGTCGACACCCAGCACATCATGCCCCATATTCTTGAATTCATGCAGCAGGGAACCGTCATTGCTGCCGATTTCCAGGATGAATCCGGGCTGCGCGATGTCCAGCTTTTTCACGACATGTGCGGCATATTCCTCGAAATGCTTGATAAGACCCATTGAGTGGGAGGTCTTGTAGGTGTAGTTGCCGAAAAGGATGTTGGGATCGACGATGTCGAG
>DAIDKG010000230.1 GCA_027450125.1 Bordetella sp.
CGGCGCTGCGCCTGCAAGGCCACCATGAAGTCCACCAGCAAACCGGCCACGCTCTCGGCCGACAGGCCGGGCAACTGGCGCTTGATTTCCTCCAGCCCCTGCTCCGCGTGCTGGGTATAGCGCAGCAGCAACGCGTCGGCCAATGCTTCCTTGGAAGAGAAGAACCGATATAGCGAACCGACGGCGGTACCTGACCGCGCCGCGATCTCGGTCATCGTCGCGGCGTCGAACCCCTTCTCGGCGAACACATCCATGGCAGCCGACATGATGGCCTGCACGCGCCGGCGGCCGCGCTCGTGCTTGGGCGCCAGCGTGCCGGCGGCGACGGGATCGGAACTTGCGGCAATGGTCATGGCGGTCGCGCAGCATCTGTCCGGAGGACGGAAATTTGAGAAATATTGAATTTATCCTCGCATATTATCAAGGAAAGCAAATTCCCCATAAGCGTATTGTCATGAAAAACACCTTGAAATCAGCATCCGAGGTCCTGATTTGAAATATGCGAGGATATTCTCTACTATTTTTGAACCCGCCTGAACGAATCGGATATCCTCGCCTGCCATGCCGCTCACCACGCTAGACCCCAACACCGCCCTGGTCGTCATCGATCTGCAGAAGGGCATCGTCGCCCTGCCCACCGCCCCGCATCCGGCCGCGCCGGTCATCGAGCGCTGCGCCGAGCTGGCCGCAGCCTTTCGCAGGCGCGACCTGCCCGTGGCGCTGGTCAATGTCGCGGGCGGCGCGCCTGGCCGCACCGAGCAGCCTCGGCGCGCCGGCACGCTGCCCCCGGATTGGACCGAACTCGTCCCCGAAATCGCGCGCCAGCCGCAGGACCGTGTCGTAACCAAGCGCACCTGGGGCGCCTTCATGCACACCGACCTCGATGCCCAGCTCAAGAGCCTGGGCGTCACCCAGATCGTGCTGTGCGGCATCGCCACCAGCATCGGCGTCGAGTCGACCGCGCGCCAGGCCTACGAGCTGGGCTACAACGTGACGCTGGCCGTCGACGCCATGACCGACCTGAACGCCGATGCCCACCAGAACAGCCTGGCTCGCATCTTTCCCCGCCTGGGCGAAACCGGCTCCACCGGCGAGATCCTGGACCTGCTCGAACTCACCCGGGCTTGAGGACATGATCGCCACGCCCACCGCAATTTCCCAAGCGGGCGCAGCCACGCCTTGCACCTCGGCGGATCCGGCATGAGGCCCATGTTCCGCTCGCTGCTCGTGCGCAACTACCGCCTGTGGGCCGGTTGCTCGATGATTTCCAACATCGGCTCCTGGATGCAGCGCACCGCCCAGGACTGGCTGGTGCTGACCGAACTCACGCATCACGACGCGGCCGCCGTCGGCATCACCATGTCGCTGCAGTTCGGCCCGCAAGTGCTTTTGCTCGGACTCACCGGCTACGTGGCCGATCATTTCGACCGCCGCAAGGTGCTGTTCTGCACCCAGGGCCTCATGGGCCTTCTGGCCCTGGGCCTGGGCCTGCTCACGCTGAGCGGCGCCGCGCAGCTCTGGCACGTCTACAGTTTCGCGTTCGCGCTGGGCTGTACCACCGCCTTCGATACGCCGGCGCGGCAGACTTTCGTGTCCGACCTGGTCGGCGAGCAGGACATCGGCAACGCGGTGGCCCTGAACTCGACCTCGTTCAACATGGCCCGCATGGTGGGGCCCGCACTCGCGGGCATGATCATTTCAGCCGCGGGCACGGGCTGGGCTTTCATCCTGAACGCCGCGTCCTTCGTCGCGGTGCTCGTCGCCCTGCGCCGGCTCGACCTATCCCAGCTTCACATTCTGAAAGAGCGCGTCGCAAAGCGCAGCGGCAGCCTGATCGCGGGCCTGCGCTATGTGTGGCAGCGCGAGGACCTGCGCGCCCTCATGCTGACGATCTTCCTGATAAGCGCGTTCGGCCTGAACTTTCCCATCTTCATTTCAACCATGACGGTCACGGCTTTTCATGGCGATGCCAGCGGCTATGGCCTGCTCACCACCATGATGGCCGTCGGTTCGGTCTGCGGCGCGCTGATGGCCGCGGGGCGAGACAGGCCCAGGCTGCGCTGGATCTACGCGGGCGCCATCGCGTTCGGCGCGGGCTGCGCGGTTGCCGCGCTCATGCCGACCTACTGGCTCTTCGGCGGCGCGCTCGTCCTGCTGGGCATTGCGGCCCAGACCATCACGGTCTCGACCAACAGCCTGGTGCAGCTGTCGACCGAGCCGGCCATGCGCGGCCGGGTCATCGCCATTCTCATGGCCGTGCTCATGGGCAGCACGCCAGTGGGCGCGCCATTCGTCGGCTGGATCGCCAATGAATTCGGGCCGCGCTGGGCTCTGGGCGTAGCCGCGCTCTCCGGCTTCGGCGGGGCGCTGGTGGGCTGGCGCCTGTGGAAGCGGCAACGGCGCACTACAATGAACGCTCCGGTTTCTTCATAATTTCGTCGCGTTGATGTCCCTCACCTCATCCCCCTTCGCCCCGCTGCGCTTCACACAAGCCGAGCTGGACATGCTCGCCAAGACAGCCGACGCCCTCACGACCTATCTGGGCCGGCCGGTGTTGGCCGAGGTGGATGTGGACGAAGACGGCGCCGAGTGGGTCACCTTCGGCTCGACGCTCGACGAGAAGGAAAAATCCGCCCAGGACGAAGACCGCCTGCACGTGCAGCTGGGCGGCAAGGACTCGCGCCTGCTGGGCCAGAGCGGCGGCCTGCCCGAAAGCGCCGACGCCTACGATTGCCTCTATCTGCTTGCCATCCAGCTCTCGGCCAACGAGGGCGAGCGCTTCGTCAAGATCGACGACGACGGCGAGGAGACCGCCTGGTCGGACGTGCTGTCCGACGTGCTGCTTTTTTCGCTGGAAGAAGAAGAGCTGCCGCCGCTGGAAGACGACGAAGACGAGGACGAGGACGAAGCCTGACCCGGCCTGGCTCTCACTTCACTTGGGCGGAAAGGCGTGCGACATCATCAGCGTGCGCAGCATTTCCATGAGTTCCGCAGCGCGCGTTTCGCCGAAGGGCTGCAGCACGGCCATCTGATGCCGCATCGCCTGCTCGCATAAAACCTCGACCATCCGGCCACCCTTGGCGGTCAGCAGCACGCGGGTCTGGCGCCGGTCGGCGCGCACTTCGGTGCGCGACACCAGGCCGTCGACCGCCATGCGCTGCACCACCTTGCTCAACGTGGGCTGCTTGGTGACGGTATGGAAAGCCAGTTCGCCTATCGTCATGCCGCCTTCGCTGCTGCGCAGGCTGCTCAACACCCGCCATTGCGTCACCGACAGGCCGGCCTCGTGAACCTGGGTATGAAACTCGGCCGAAATGCTGTGGCTTACCTGGGCCAGCAGATAAGGCAGATAGCCGTCGATAAACGCAGGCACCCTGTCCATGCCCTGTTGTGGCCCATCTTTCATCCGGGTTTACCCCTAAAAATCACGAAAAAAGTGCACGGAGGGAACCTTGCGATGCAGCATTTCCCGCATGGATAACGAGTATATACACCCTTGTTTTATTGAACTAATTTTTTATTTTCATGAAAATTCATCTTTTTGATTGACATCTAAATAGTTGACTCCTAAAGTAGTTTTCCGGGAGAGAAACCATGGCTGAGCGATCGTTCAAGAAAGAAGTCGAGCAACTGCGCATCGGCGCCGGCGAGGAATTCCGCGGCGAAGGCATTCTCGCCATCACCAAAGCACTGTTGCAGTCGGGCGTCGCTTATGTGGGCGGCTATCAGGGTTCGCCCATTTCGCATCTGATCGACGTGCTGTCCGACGCCAACGACATCCTCGAAGAGCTCGGCGTGCATCTGGAGACCAGCGCGTCCGAAGCCACGGCGGCTGCCACGCTGGCCGCTTCGGTCATGTACCCCGTGCGCGGCGCAGTGGCCTGGAAGTCCACCGTGGGAACCAACGTGGCCTCCGATGCGCTGGCCAACCTGGCTTCGGGAGGCGTCACCGGCGGCGCGGTCGTGATCGTGGGCGAAGACTACGGCGAAGGCTCCTCCATCATGCAGGAGCGCACGCACGCCTTCGCCATGAAGTCGCAGATGTGGCTGCTCGACCCGCGTCCCAACCTGGAAACCATGGTCAAGTCGGTGGAAGACGCCTTCGAGCTGTCCGAAGCCAGCAACACCCCGGTGATGATGCAGGTGCGCGTGCGCGCCTGCCACGTGCACGGCCGCTTCATCGCCAAGGACAACAAGCGCCCTGCCTACACCCTGGCCCAGGCCATGGAGTCGCCCAAACGCGACGTCAATCGCATCGTGCTGCCGCCGGCCGCCTACGTGCACGAGCACGAGAAGGTCAAGACCCGCTGGCCTGCCGCGGTTCAGTTCATCAAGTCGCGCAAGCTCAACGAATTCTTCGGCGGCGACATGCAGGACATCGGCCTGATCGTGCAGGGCGGCGTCTACAACAACGCCATCCGCGCGCTGCAGCTGCTGGGCCTGGCCGACCACTTCGGCAACAGCCGCATCCCGCTTTACGTGATGAACGTGGTCTACCCCGTCATCGACAGCGAAGTGGTCGAGTTCTGCCGCGGCAAGAAAGCCGTGCTGCTCCTCGAGGAGGGCCAGCCCGACTATCTCGAGCAGAACATCCACGCCATATTGCGCAAGGCCGACGTGCCCACGCCCCTGTGGGGCAAGAACGTCCTGCCCATGGCCGGCGAATACACCACCACCGTTCTGCGCAACGGCATCGAGGCTTTCCTCAAAGAATGGAAAGTCGAAGCCCTGCACGCGCACCGGGCGGTGGCCGCCGACGCTGCCGCGCAGGCTGCCGGAATTGGCCCCCACGCTGCGCCCGACGGCCTGCTGCCCCCCGAGGGAGCCGTTTCTGCCTCGGGGCGGCCCGGCGGCAAAAGCCAGTTGGAAATCACCGAAGTCTCGCGCCGGCGTCCGGTCGAGCAGCCCATCACGCTGCACAAACGCATTGCCGACCTGGCCAAGGTCGTACCGCAGCGCCCGGCCGGCCTGTGCACGGGCTGCCCCGAGCGCCCCATCTTCACGGCCATCACGCTGGCGCAGGAAAAGCTGGGCGAGCATCACATCAGCTGCGACATCGGCTGCCACCTGTTCTCCATCCTGCCGCCCTTCAACCT
>DAIDKG010000231.1 GCA_027450125.1 Bordetella sp.
ATGATCACGTGCGCGATCACCAGCCCGATGAAGGTGCCCGCCAGTCCGACGCTGGTGAAGAATCTGAGAAAGGCCAGGCCCAGCACGACCGACGGCACCAGCAGCGGCGACATCAACAGGGCCAGCAGCGCCTCGCGCCCAAAAAAGCGATTGCGCGCGATCGCCATCGCGCCGGGCAGCGACAGGCTGACGGCCAGCGTGGCAGACAAGGTACCCAGCCCCAGGCTGAACCAGATGGCCTGGATGAACTGCGGGTTGTCGGCGATTTCACGAAAATGCCGCAGCGACAGCCCCGCGGTCGGCAGCGAAATGTAGCCCAGCGGCGTGAACGACACCGCGCACACCATGACGATGGGCGCCAGAATGAAGAGAATGAACAGCGCGTGAAACAGCAGGCTGAGCGGTCCGTTGCGAGTAACCATGGCCCTATCCGGTCAATTGAAGGCTGCGCCGTAACGGCGCTCGACCACGCGGTTGGCCGCCAGTAGCACGATCACCATGGAAATCAGCAGCAGAACGGCCAGCGCGGCGCCCAGTGGCCAGTTCAAGGTATTGAGGAATTCGTCGTAAGCCGCCGTGGCCACTGTCTGCAGGCGCCGGCCCGCAATGATGGCCGGCGTGGCGAAGGCGCTGGCCGCCATGGCGAACACCATGATGGATCCTGAAAGGATGCCAGGCATGATCTGCGGCACGATCACGCGCCATATCACCGTGAACTGGCTGGCCCCCAGAGAGAGCGCCGCCGCCTCGGTGGCGGGGTTGATGCGCTGCAGGGATGCCCACACCGAAATCACCATGAAGGGTACCAGCACGTGCGTCAGCGCAATACCCATGCCCAGGTCCGTGTACATCAGACTCACGGGACGGGACGCCAGGCCGGCGGCCATCAGCGCCTTGCTGATCAGGCCCGTGGAGCCGAAGAGCAGCGCCCAGCCCAGGGTGCGAACGACCACCGAGGTCAAAAGCGGGCCCAGGACCACCATCAGGAACAGCCCCTTCCAGGGGTTGCGCATGCGCGACAGCACGTAGGCCTCGAAGGTGCCCAGCACAGCGCAGGCCAGCGTCACCAGGAACGCGACGGCATACGTGCGCAGGAAGATCTGGTGGTAGTAGCGGTCCGAGAAGATCTGGATGTAGTTCTTCCAGATGAAGGTGGGTTGCATGCCGCCCATGAACTTGAAATCGTAGAAGCTGATCACGAGCACCATGAGCAGCGGCACGACGAGAAAAGCGGAATACACCAGCAGCGCCGGCATGCTCAGCAGCCAGGGATTGGTGCGCAGATTCAGCATGCCGCCTGCCCCTCCTGCGCGGCTTGAAACGGACGCATGTCGGGCGCGCTCCAGCGCAGGTGCACCGCGCTGCCCTCGGGCGGCACGGATATGCCGTCGTTCTGGCGTATCACCAGCACCTCGCCCACCGAGGTTTCCACCTGGCACAGCCAATGGTTGCCCTGGAACACGCGGGCCCGCATCTTTCCCGGCAGCGCGGACGCCGAAGGTTCGCAAAATGCGATCTTCTCGGGCCGCACGATCACCTGGCCGACCGGCATGGACATGCCGTCGAGCGCGACATGAGCCTCGCCGATGCGCGCGCATGCCTGGCCCGTATGCTGCGCCGCCTCGACGCTAAAAACATTTGCCTTGCCCAGGAAACCGCCCACGAAGCGGCTGACCGGATCCTCATAGGCGGAATATGGATCGGCCACTTGCTCGACGCGGCCGTGATTCATGACCACGATCCGGTCCGACAAGGCCAGGGCCTCGGACTGGTCGTGCGTGACCAGGATGGTCGTGGTGCCCACGGTGCGCTGGATGGCGCGCAGCTCGAGCTGCATCTCCTCGCGCAGCTTGGCGTCCAGATTGGACAGGGGTTCGTCCAGCAGCAGCATCGCGGGCTTGATCACCAGCGCCCGGGCCAGGGCCACCCGCTGCTGCTGGCCGCCCGACATGCGCACCGGATGGCGGTCGGCCAGATGCGCCAGTCCTACCATCGCGAGCGCGTCTCCGGCCCGCCTGATGCGCTCCTGCTTGCCCACGCCCTGCATCTCCAGCCCGAAAGCCACATTCTGCGCGGCCGTCATGTGGGGAAACAGGGCGTAGTTCTGGAACACCAGTCCCAGGCCGCGCTTGTTGGCCGCAACGCGGTTCAGATCGCGTCCGCCCAGCATGATGCCGCCCGAGGTCGGCTCGATGAAGCCGGCGATCATCTGCAGGGTCGTGGTCTTGCCGCAACCCGACGGCCCCAGGAGCGAAATGAATTCGCCCTGCTCGACCGACAGGCTCAAGCTGTCCACGGCCACCATATCGCCGTAGCGCTTGCTCAACTCGTTCAGGACCAGATAGCTCATGGCGCAGCTTTCACCTTTCTTTTACGCGGTGGAACGAAGGCGGCGGGGCATCGATCAATGCTCGATCTCATGCGTCCAGCGCGTGTTCCATTCGTCGCGGTGCTGGTTGACCGTGTTCCAATCGACGGTGAGCAGCTTGGCCGCGCGCTCGCCGATGGGCAGCGGAACATTGGGGTCATCCTTGATCGTTGTCTTCTTGTTGACGGGCGCGGCGCCCAGGGCCACGGCCATCTTGGCCTGGCCTTGCGGCGACGCCAGATAGTCGATCAGCTGCTGTGCGAGAGGATTGGGATGCGGCTTGGCCACCACGCAACCCACCACCAGGAGCGCGTAGGCGCCTTCCTTGGGATAGACAAAGCCCACCGGGAATCCCGTGTCGGCCAAGGCCTTGACACGGCTGCTGCCCCATACCCCGATGACCGCCTGCCCGCTCGTGAACAGCTCGGTCATCTTTCCGGGCGAGGGCTCATAGACCAGCACATTGGGATCGACTTCTTTCTTGAAAGCCTTGAAACCCGGATCGATGTTCTTCTCGCCGCCGCCGTTCAGCCTCGCGAACTCGATGAGCGCGTGCAGGCCGTAGGTATTGTTCAGCGGCGGAATGACGAGCAGCTGCTTGTACTTGGGATCGGTCAGGTCTTTCCAGGACGTGGGCGGCGCCCAGCCATGGTCGGCGAAGTACTTCTTGTTGTACATGATGCCGGTGGCGACCAGGCCAAGGCCCACGGCCTTGTCCTGCGGAAAAAGCGCGCTGGGATACAGATCCGCCTTCGGCAGGTTCTTGATGGGCTCGCACAATCCCAGGGCGATGGCCTGGTACATCGGGCCGTCATCGACGATGGCCACGTCGATCTGCTGGTTGCTGCGTTGCGCCACCAGGCGCGCTACCGTGTCCGTGGAATTGCCGGCCACGTAGTCGATGGTGACGTTGTGCGATTTCGCAAAAGGCGGGAGCACGTCCTTGCGCATCAAGTCCTCGAACGAGCCGCCGTAGCCGGCGACCACCAGGTGCTGCTGCGCCTGGGCACTCGCGGCACAGCCCGCGGTCAGGACGAAGGCCGCAAATATTGAGAAGATCTTGTTCATGTACCTTCCTTCGGTTCGACGATGTGGATCCGGTATCCGGCCTTCGGGTTTGGCCGTACAATTTGTCCGGACATGAATGTCCGGACAAATAATCCTGCCAGTACGCCGGATTTGTCAATACGCGATTGTCCCCAACCACCTGCGATGAAAGACACCACGACGTCCATGCTCGATACGATCCAGGAATTGCCGGCGCCAGGAGCGAGGCAGGAGCGCGAACCCCGCTACAAAGCCATCTATCAGGATCTCGTGGCCCGCATCCGGTCCGGGCAGCACCCGGTGATGTCCCTGCTGCCCACCGAACACGACCTGTGCGCGCATTACCAGGCCAGCCGCCATACGATCCGCGAGGCCATACGCATGCTGACCGAGGCCGGCATGGTGTCGCGGCGCGCCGGCGTGGGGACGCGCATCGAAGCGGTGAAACCGCCCACGCGCTACACGCAACGCATTTCGCAGCTGGCCGATCTGTTTCTCTACATCCAGAACGCCGACCTGAAGCTGCGCGACGTGCGCACCATCAAAGTCAACGCGCGCCAAGCCGGGATGCTGGGCTGCCCGCCCCGGCACGAATGGCTGCACGTGCGCGCCATCAAACTGCTAGGCGGAACGACCACGCCGGTGGCGTATTCCGAAGCCTTCGTGCACCCCGACTACGCCGCGATCCGCGAGGACATCGGCAAGGTGCGCATGCCTCTGTCGGCGCTGATCGAAGCGCGCTACAGCCAGCGCATCCGCGAAGTCGGCCAGGACTTCGCGGCCGCGCCCATCCCCAAAGCCATGGCCGAACAGCTGCGGGTCGCTCCCAAGACCGCCGGGCTGGTCATCACCCGGCGCTATTACGGCGAGCAGCAGATCCCCATGCTGGTCACGGTCGCCACCTTTCCTCACGACAAGATGAAGTATTCGATGTCGCTGCAGGTGGATTGGCCCGCGTAAATCAGGCCCCTCCGATCTCCTGGATCGCAGACGCGCCCCAGCCAGGCCGGGCCTCGCGCTCCCAGGCTTCGTAGCCGCCCAGCAGCGCCCAGGTATCGCCGTAGCCTGCCGCCCGAAGCCGCGCCGCCAGCATGGCAGCGGATATTTCGTTGGGGCAGGCGCAATACACGACGATGAGGCTGCCCTCCCGCAGGTCCAGATCGGAAATGGGCGTGTGCAGGTCGGCCACGACAGCGCCCGGAATGCGCGGCATCGAATCAGCCGGGCCGGGCCGCACGTCGATCACCACGGGCACCCGTCCGGCTGCCTGCCATTGCAGCATTTCGCCGGCGGACAGGCGCGGCACGACGCGCAGACCGCGCACCAGCGTCCGGCGCTGCAGGGCCCGCACGGCAACGTAGACCGCCAGCGCAAGCGCGAGCAGCAGCAGGCCCCATATTCCGTACCGGCCTATGAAGTCGACCACACGGCCGACCGTGTCGCGGAACAACGCCCCGAGCAGCAGTCCGGAGCCGCTCCAGATGAGGGCGCCGAGCAGCTCGAACGCCACGAAACGTCGATAGGGCGTGCCCGCGTATCCGTTCATCACGTTGGTGAGCGCCCCCGCGCCGGGCAGGAATTTGGAC
>DAIDKG010000232.1 GCA_027450125.1 Bordetella sp.
CCGACTGCACGAGGATATCCACCTGGGTCTGGTGGCTGCGCTGCTGGCCGCCGTCCGTTCCCCAGTGGGCAATGCGCTCGAGCAGCCGGCGTTCCTTCATGACCAGTCGGTCTCAAGCCCGCATCAGGACTTGGGCGCCAGCCACGAGTCTTCGGCCTCGATGCCGCCGTCCTCGAAGGTCCACTTGATCTTCTCGTACGTGAAGGCGACGTCTTCCATGTGGCCCATCTGCTTGTTGGCCGGATCCAGGCAGTTCGGCGTCCAAGCGCGGATGCTGGTGATGATCGCGTTCTCCAGCTGCACGGTGAAGTACTTTTCTTCCGTGCCCTTGGGCGAGATGCGGTAGTACTCCAGCGTCACGGTCTTCATCTGCTCGCCCGACGTCAGCGCGGCGAAAAGCTTGGGCGAGGACTTGTCGATTTCCTTGGTGACCGTGGCCGGGCCGTGGATGCGCTTGCCCGTCGGCAGGCCGGTCTGCGGGCTCTTGGGGATTTCGATGGTGTGTTCGACGGCCTGGACCAGGATCTTGCCTTCGTGACCCTTTACCTTGACGGAGCCTTCGATCTTTCCCTGGTTCTGACCTTCCAGGGTCATGTAGCTTGGCATAGGCATGATGGTTTTCCTTTATGCAATCGGCATCGTTGACGAGACGGCTTGGGGATTACTTCTTGTCGAGCTTTCCGACCAGCGACAGCGAGAACGACGCACCCATGTACTTGAAGTGCGGGCGCACTCGCAGATCGACTCGGTACCAGCCCGGATCGCCTTCGACATCGGATACGACGATCTCGGCCTGGCGCAGGGGGCGGCGGCTGCGCACGCCTTCGCCGGGGTTGTCCATGTCGGACACGTACTGGCGAATCCAGTTGTTCAACTCGGTTTCCAGGTCGGTGCGTTCCTTCCAGGTGCCGATGTTTTCGCGCTGGATCACTTTTATGTAGTGGGCCAGGCGGCTCATGACGAACATGTAGGGCAGCTGGGTGCTGAGCTTGTAATTGAGCTCGGCTTCCTTGCCTTCCTTGGTGTTGCCGAAGAATTTGGGCTTTTGCGCCGAATTGGCCGAGAAGAAGGCGGCGTTGTCGCTGTTCTTGCGCATGGTCAGGGCGATGAAGCCCTGCTCGGCCAGTTCGAACTCGCGCCGCTCCGAGATCAGCACCTCGGTGGGGATCTTGTTCTGCAGCTCGCCCATCGATTCGTAGGTATAGATGGGCAGGTCTTCGACCGCGCCGCCGCCCTGCGGGCCGATGACGTTGGCGCACCAGCGGTAGCCGGCGAAGCTGTCGGTCAGGCGCGAGGCAAAGGTGAACGCGGCGTTGCCCCACAGGAACTGGTTGTTGCCGCCGGTGACGTCTTCGGTGTAGTTGAACTTGCGCACCGGCACGGTATCGGCCCCGTAGGGAACGCGCAGCAGGAAGTGGGGCAGGGTCAGGCCGACATAGCGGGCGTCTTCGGTCTCGCGGAAGGCATTCCACTTGGCGAACTGCGGGCCCTCGAATATGGAGGCCAGGTCTTTCAGGTTGGGCAACTGGTCGTAGTTGTCGACACCGAAGAACTGCGGTGCGGTGGCTGCGATGAAAGGCGCGTGCGCCATTGCCGCGACGCTGGCCGCATACTGCAGCAGCTTCATGTCCTGAGTGCCGGGGTCGAACTCGTAGTTGGCGATGATGGCGCCGAAGGGCTGACCGCCGAACTGCCCGTACTCGGCCGTGTACAGGTTCTTGTACAGGCCCGACTTGGTGATGTCCGCGGCATCCTGGAAGTCGTCGAGCAGCTTGCTCTTGGACGTGCTGAGCATCTGGATCTTGACGTTCTCGCGGAAGTTGGTGCGGTCCACCAGGAACTTGAGCGAGCGCCAGGCCGATTCCAGCTTCTGGAAGTCGGCATGGTGCAGGATCGCGTCGACCTGCTGGCAGAGCTTCTTGTCCAGATCGGCGATCATGCCGTCGACAGTAGCCTGCGTCACGCGCTCGACCGCGTTCTGCGGCTCGAGCAACTGCGAAATGAAGGCCTGTATGCCTTGCTTGGTGATGGAGTAGGCTTCGTCGCCCGGCTTGATGCGGGCCGATTCGATCAGCTGATCCAGCAGGGAGTCGCTGGCCTGTCCCGCCGCGGCGGCCGAACCGGCCTGTTGCTTCTGTTCGTCACTCATGTGCTCTGCCCCTGTTCGCCGTTATTTGTCTTCGATGCCCAGTTCGCCGAGGAGGCGCGCGCGTACGCCCTCGTCCTCGATCAGCTCCTGGACCTTCTTGCGGAAATCGGGAATGTTGCCCAGCGGGCCCTTCAGGGCTTTGAGCGCGTCGCGCAAGGCGATCATCTGGCGCAGTTCGGGCACCTTGTCGACGATGGCATCGGGCGTGAAGTCGTTGATGTGCTCGAACTTCATGTTCACGGCCAGCACCGCGTCCGGATCGGCCTTCTCGTCGAGCTTGTTGGGAACGGTGAGATCGAGCGAAATCTTCTGCGCCTTCAGGACCTCGTTGAAGTTGTCCTTGTCGACGTTGATCGGTTTCATTTCCTCGATCGGGGTGTCGTCCTGGCGCAGGGTGTAGTCCCCCACCACCAGCAGCTTGAGCGGCAGTTCGACTTCCGCCTTGGCATCGCCGGTTGCGGGGCGATAGACGATGTTGACGCGCTCTTTCGGTGCTACGGAACCCTCGGATGCCATGGCGAATCTCCTGGGAGGATGTTGCGATATGACTGGAAACTTAAGCGGTAAACCCTGAAACAAATTGGGTCTACTACGGTAGCGCAAATACTGGACAGACCATCAGCTAGCGTTTGCCCTAGATATCGGCGAGCCAAGTCTGCGCACTTCCTGCCGCCTTGAGTAACCTCCCCGGGATTAAAGTTCCACGCCGCCTGAACGGGGGGTAGTCCGAAAGCTGACAAATTCATTAAAAAAATTGGTGCCCGTAAAAATTACGGTGCCCGGAGTCCGGCGGCGGCTGGCCGGGCCGGCGCAGCCCGTGCAGCCCGGCCCGAGACGTTGTGCGCTGCGGTCGAAAAATGGTGGACAATTCCGTGAATTGTCATATTTCGCGGTCATGATACGAAGCCGGCTCCCGCAGGACGGGCAGGGGGCCGTGCTACTGCGCATCGTGTAAGGGGCTTCAATGGAATTCGGTTTCACCCTCAACCGGACGGCCAACGCGTCGGCGTGGCGCCTTCTGCCCAACGGCTGGGACTTCGTCGCCTTTCCGCTCATAATCTGCCTGATCGCCATGGCCGCCGTGGGCTTTCACCAGACCATGGCCCCCATGTCGACCCTGCACGAGCAGGTCATCTCGCTGGATCCGGTCCACCTGCCCGAATACGCGTTGCGCACCACGCTGCGCATGCTGGCCGCCATGGTGGCCTCGTTGTTGTTCACGCTGGTCTACGGCACACTGGCAGCCAAGAGCAAGCGCGCCGGAAAGGTGCTGGTTCCCATCCTGGACATCCTGCAGTCGGTGCCGGTGCTGGGCTACATCTCCTTCACGGTCACGTTTTTCCTGGCGCTGTTCCCGTCCCGCGTACTGGGCGCCGAGCTGGCGGCCATCTTCGCCATCTGGACCAGCCAGGCCTGGAACATGACCTTCAGCTTCTACCAGTCGCTGCGCACGGTGCCGCGCGACCTGGACGAGGTCGCGCGCGGCTTTCACCTGACCGGCTGGCAGCGCTTCTGGAAGCTGGAAGTGCCTTTCGCCATGCCCGGCCTGATCTGGAACATGATGATGTCCATGTCCGGCGGCTGGTTCTTCGTGGTGGCCTCCGAATCGATCACGGTGGGCGACCAGAGCATCACGCTGCCCGGCATCGGCGCCTACCTGGCGCAGGCCATCGCCGACAAGAACATGCATGCCGTGGGCTGGGTGATCCTGGCCATGGTGATCGTGATCCTGGCCTACGACCAGCTGCTTTTTCGTCCGCTGGTGGCCTGGGCCGACAAGTTCCGCATGGAAAACACCAGTTCCGGCGACGCGCCGGAGTCCTGGCTGCTCGACCTGATCCGCCGTACGCGCCTGATCCGCCTGCTGCTGGTGCCCGCGCGCCTTCTCGTTTCCAGGGCGGCGCGCGCGCCGCTGCGCCTGCCGGCCAGGATGGCGCAGTCCGCGCGCAGGCCGGACAGGAAAGGCGCATCGCGGGCCGGCGATCTTGCCTGGGGCGCATTCGTCCTGCTGCTCACGTTCTACGTGGTTTATCGCGTGGTGGCTTATGTCAGCACCGGCGTGACCTGGGGCGACGTGGGCCATGTGTTCCTGATGGGTTTCATCACGCTGGCGCGGGTGGCGCTGCTGATCGCCATCTCATCGGTGATCTGGGTGCCGCTGGGCGTGCTGATCGGCCTGCGCCCGGCGCTGGCCGAGAAAATCCAGCCGCTGGCGCAGTTTCTGGCGGCCTTTCCGGCCAATCTGATGTTCCCGGTCTTCGTGATCGTGATCGTGCGCTTTCACCTGAACCCGGACATCTGGCTGTCGCCGCTCATCGTGCTGGGCACGCAGTGGTACATCCTGTTCAACGTGATCGCGGGCGCCACCTCCTATCCCAACGATTACCGCGAGGTGGCGGCCAATTTCCACATCCGCGGCTGGCAGTGGTGGCGCAAGGCCATGCTGCCGGGCATCTTTCCCTATTACGTCACCGGCGCCATCACGGCCTCGGGCGGCGCCTGGAACGCCAGCATCGTGTCCGAGTACGTGCAGTGGGGCGACACCAAGCTGGCCGCACACGGCCTGGGCGCCTATATCGCGCAGACCACGGCCGCGGGCGATTTTCCCAAGATCATCCTGGGCATCGCCGTGATGTCCCTGTTCGTGACGCTCTTCAACCGCCTGCTCTGGCGGCCGCTGTATGCCTATGCCGAATCCCGGCTGCGGCTCGATTGAACCTGGATGGGCCCGGGGCCCGCTAACACTGAAAACCATGTCGACTATGCAGACACCATCCGCGGGCCTCGGCCGGGAAATCCTCAACCTCAAGAACGTCTACCGGGGTTTCGACAAGAATCAGGGCGAATTGCTGGTGCTCGACGGCGTCAACCTGCAGCTGCACGAGGGCGAGATCGTCGGCCTGCTGGGCCGTTCGGGCTCGGGCAAATCGACGCTCCTGCGCATCATCGCCGGCCTGATCAAGCCCTCCGGCGGCGAGGTGGACTACCTGGGCAAGCCGCTGAACGGCCCGGCCGAAGGCGTGGCCATGGTGTTCCAGACCTTTGCGCTGTTTCCCTGGCTGACGGTGCTGCAGAACGTCGAGGCCGGCCTCGAAGCCCAGGGCGTGCCTGCCAAGGAGCGGCGTGCCCGCGCGCTGGCGGCAATCGACCTGATCGGCCTGGACGGCTTCGAAAATGCCTACCCCCGCGAGATGTCGGGCGGGATGCGCCAGCGCGTGGGTTTCGCGCGCGCGCTGGTGGTGGATCCGACGCTGCTGCTGATGGACGAGCCTTTCTCCGCGCTGGACGTGCTGACGGCCGAGACACTGCGCACCGACCTGCTCGATCTCTGGACCCAGGGCCGCATGCCGATCAAATCGGTGCTCATCGTCACGCACAACATCGAGGAGGCGGTGTTCATGTGCGACCGCATCCTGGTGCTGTCTTCCAATCCGGGCAAGGTCGTGTCCGAGATCAAGGTGCCGTTCAAGCATCCGCGCAATCGCCTGGACCCCGCTTTCCGCAAGCTGGTCGACGACATCTATGCACAGATGACGGCGTGCCCGGCCGGCGGCACGGCGCGCGGCACGCTCGAGCTGGGAAGCTGGCTGCCCAGCGTGTCCACCAACCTCATGGCGGGCCTGATCGAGACCCTGGCGGCGGCACCCTACAACGGCCGCGCCGACATGCCGGACGTGGCGCGCTCGCTGCAGCTGGAAGTCGACGATCTTTTCCCCATCGCAGCAATGCTGCAGCACCTGGGTTTCGCCGATGTTCACCAGGGCGACATGTTCCTGACCCAGCCCGGCCACAAGTTCGCCGAACTGGGCACGCAGGAGCGCAAGATGATGTTCGCCGAGCACCTGCTCAAAAACGTGCCCCTGGCCGCCCGCATTCGCGCCGTGCTCAACGAGCGCCCGGGGCACCGCGCCCCGCGCGTGCGCTTCGAGCAGGAGCTGGAGGATTTCCTGTCCGACGGCGCCGCCGAGGAAACGCTGGACGCCGTCATCGACTGGGGCCGCTATGGCGAAATCTTCTCGTACAACGACCAGAGCGAAATCTTCAGCCTGGAAGACGTGGAGTCGTGACCCGGCGCGCCGGAGGGCGGCCGCGGGCCTGATCACGCTCGCCAGGGCGGCCCGCCATGCCCGGCCTCGGCCTTCCGGGCGTATGGCGGTCCTGGCCTCTTGCTAGTTCCAGTCGTCGCCGGAACCGCCGCCGCTGTCGCCCCAATCGGAGCCGCCGCCGCTGCCGTCGTCCCAGGAGCCCGCGTCGTTCACGCCGAAATCATTGCCGCCCATGTCGTAATTGCTGCCCGGGTCGTTCTGCGCGAAGTCGTTGCCGGTGTCGATGGGCACGGCCTGCTGCGAACCGCCCCCCATGACCTTGTGCATGAGCGCTTCGCCCGCCACCATGCCTGCGCCCACCGCGGCGCCCGTGGCCAGGCCACCCAGGATGCCGGAGCCCATGCCGCCGCCTGCCGGCGGCATCATGCCTCCAGGCCCGTAGCCTGGACCGTATCCGCCGCCGGGCATGACCGGGCCGCCCGGGCCCGCAGGGCCGGCAGGGCGCCAGCCCGCTGCCGGGCCGGGCTCGACGAAGGAGCGCTGGGAGCGTGCCCGTATGAACATGAGGATGACCAGCAGTACGGCCAGACCTCCCAGCAGCGGGCCCCACGGCACATGGACGCCGCCGTTGGCCTGAACCGCGCGGCCGCTGGCGCGCGCGTTGCCGCCGGACAGCAGCGACTTCAGTTCCTGCACAGCGCCGGGTTTGGCGAAGGACAGATTGGGGTCGATTTGCTGGGCTTTCTGGAATTCGCCGCGCGCGGCGTTCAGCTTGCCCTCCTTGGCGTAGAGTTCGGCCTGGATGAAATGTGCCTTGGCGCTATTGGGATGATCGCGCAGCACCTGGTCCCTCATGCTTTGCGCCTGGCTGTAGTTGCCCGCCTTGGCGGCCTGGTAAATCTGGTCCACCGTGGGATCGGCGGCCCAGGCTGTGCCGCAGGCCAGCAGGGCGCCGGCGAAAATCAGTTTCGGGATGAGCTTTCCAAACATGTCGATGACTCCCACAAGAGGGATAGATGAGATGAGGGCGTCCTGGAAAAAGTTCAAGCCCCGCATGCACAAGCGTAGCGCAAGATGAGAAGCGCAATACGTTACGAAAGCTTGCCGCCGTAATGCTCAGGCATGGCGGGCGTCGTGCGGCCGTGCGCAAGCTGGCTTTCGGCGCTGCGCGCGTCGAGTCTGTGCACCAGGGCTTGCCGCGCCTGGACGTACTCCCTGGCGTACAGGCCATGGTTGACCGCGGCCAGCAGGAGCGCCTGCTGTGCCGGCAGATCGACGTCGTCGAAGGGTAGGGCAAGCTCGGTGCCGTCCTGCGCTGTCGACAGATCGTTCGCGTGGCGCAGCGCCTCGAGGGGATCGGCATACATCCGCCCCGGCCCGCCGGGTGCGCCGGATCGATCGGACAACACCATCTGCAGGCGTTCTTCCCAGATCAGCAGCCGCGCGAGGCGAGCCAGGGTGCTGCGGGCCTGGCCGGGTTCGGGCAGATCGGGCAGCACGCCCGATTGAATACAGCGCAGAATGTCTTCGGCCGGCATCGGCCGGGCAACCACCCAGCCCTGCGCGAGGTCGGCACCCAGGATGGCGATGGCTTCGAGCAGATCGGCCGTCTCCACGCCTTCGACGATCACATCCTTGCCCAGCGAGTGGCCCAGGCGGGTCAGCTGGTAGATGAAGCGCAGCACGTTGGAACTGTCCTGATGCACGTTCATCACAATGCTGCGGTCGATCTTGATGGTATCGAACGGGAATTCCCGCAGGCGGCGCAGGCTGCTGTATCCCGAGCCCAGATCGTCCTCGGCCAGGCGCACGCCCAGGGCCTTGAAGTGTCCGAGTTCGCCGGCCACGTCCATGCCGCGCGGAATTTCCTCGGTTTCCAGGATCTCCAGGGAAAGCTTGTGCGGCGCGCATCCGGCTTCCTCCAGCGCCCGCCGCGTCGCGTGCAGGTAGCGGGTGTCGGCCAGCGCGCTGGACGGCATGTTGATGGAAACATGCAGATCCATTCCCATGTCGTCCAGCCAGCGGTTGCGCTGCGCCAGCACCTGCCTCAGGCCCAGCGAATAAAGATCGACGAAGTCGTCCGACGTGAGCGCGGGAAAGAACACGCCGGGCGCAAGCAGGCGGTCGCCGTCGCGCAACCGCGCCAGCGCCTCGACTTTGCGCACCTCGCGCGTGCGCAGGTCCAGCAGGGGCTGGTAGTGCATCTCCAGCGCCTCGGAGCGCAGCAGCGAAGTCCAGCGCTGCCGTTGCAGATAGGGCGCAAGGCGGGTCGGACCATGCTGGGATTCGAGGCGGTTGATCGCAAATGCCAGCAGCATCTGCAACTGGATGATGAGATTGGTCTGGGCCGGGCCGGTCGGACCGCGCCGCACGCGGCCATAAAGATTGAGCACGGCCCGCGGCGTATGGCCTGGCTGGCCCAGGGGAATGGTTATCGCCGAGTTCAGGCCCGCCTGGTTCAGAAGCTCCTTCCAGAGCTGCGGAATGCGCACATCGTCGGCAATGTTCGGGCTCTGGATGATCTGCCCGGTGTGCCATGCGCGGCTCACCAGCCCATTGTCGGGTTCATTGATGCAGGA